>CAZKXV010000024.1:0-12990 GCA_964556835.1 uncultured Clostridia bacterium | reverse complement strand
TGACTTATTACAAGATATAAGCATAGAAAAAACTAGCAGAATTACTGCTGACATAACAAATATGTATTTTGTTTTTCCTATTCGTTTCATAAATGACCAACTCACTATATTATACCTTCTTTGCAATAAGATTTGTTCTCAATTGCATATACCTATACACCATAACTTTATCACAGAATATAAGAATAAACAAGTTTTCTGTCGAAAATAGTCTAATCTTAATAAAATATTATATATTTCTTTCTTCTAAATAAATTTGTGATATAATATATTAAAAGAATTAATCATAACGAATAACATAAGTGCTATAATTAGATATATTATTCGTGATATCAATAATAATTCCTAATAGATATCATTACTCTTTCATAAATATACGGATATTTATGGGGACTTAATATAAACATAATAATACTTTGATATATTTATTAAGTACAAGAGTAAGTTAAGACATAGCTAAAATGACATTTCTTATAATAAGGAGGAAACTTATATGGAAATATATGACGGTAAAAACAATAGTGATAAAAACAATGATAGCAAAATTGAAAAATCTGAGAAATTAATTTTTTGGGGTGAAGAAGACTCTTCAATCGATGAAAGTAAAGAACTGACTACACCTAACTTATATAATACGGGTGGAAATAACAATTCATATACTGGGCAAGAGCTTACAGATTCGATAAGGAATGCAGTAGCCTCTTATCGCAAATCACTAAGAGTTTTGATGGCAATTACTATAGTTATTCTATTAATTGTATCTTTCGTAGTTATTCCATTAATCGTTGACTCTCAAATCGAGGGCATCAAGACGGAGCTTCTAAGCGAACTTAATCAAAATATTGCAAGAACGAGAAACTTGCCCGATAATTACGATATGATGGGGGTAGAAGTCGCAGTAGCTAATCTTTATAGTGTTGTTGAACTGAATTGTTCTACTTTTACTAATGGAAGTGCCGGAACGGGTTTTATCATTAATGATGAAGGATATGTAATAACTAATGCCCACGTTATACTAAATGATTCAGCTTTTACAACCAGAGCATATACCAGTATCTTAGCTAATTTCTATAAAGATACAACCTCTTATGTAATGAATGTTATTGGTTATGATGTTGATAGCGACCTTGCACTACTCAAGTTCGATTCGGTTCCCAATAACCTTGTCACAATAGTACTAGGAAACAGCGATAATCTTGCAATGGGTGAAGATGTTGTTGCAATAGGTAATGCTCAAGGCCTGGGACTAACAATTTGCAAAGGTATTATAAGTGACCCTGATAAAACATTTGATGAAGCACAGACTGTCCAAACAGACACCGCTATTAACCCTGGTAATAGTGGCGGACCTCTATGCAATGTACATGCAGAAGTTATTGGTGTTGTGAACAGTAAATTTGTAGATGAAAGTCTTGAAGGTTTAGGATTTGCAATTCCTTCTAATACTGTAATAGCTTTTATTGATGAAGCCGCCTCTAGTATAGGACGTGATATCGATTACACATTGTCAGAAAATTACTATATATCTTAAGTAATAAGAATTACCTAAATAACGCAAAATATAAGAAAAAAGCTCTTTCAATAACGAACTGAGCTTTTTTTATATATAAATTGATGAAAAATATTTTAGAAAGTCATCAGGTTTCGATATGAGAATCACTTAATAGATTTTGTCGCTTAAAATTTAATAAATGAATATCAACTTCGTTTTAATCCTATTATCCGTAATTAGCAACTTAAAAATTCAATTAATCCATAGAGCTAGTTAGTCTTTGGTCTAAAGAATATACTAGACAATATAAGATAGTATCACATCACCCATTTCTTTAGTGCTAAGCGGAGTATTTGTAACTAAATCTGCACATCTTGCACCTTGTTTAAGTGCTGACTTAACTGCATTATCTACTTTATCTGCAAGTTCTATTCTCTTGAAAGAATATCTTAGCATCATTCCAACCGATAGAATAGATGCTATTGGGTTAGCTATTCCACGCCCTGCAATATCTGGAGCAGAACCATGTACAGGTTCATACATTCCTTTTGAACCGTCGCCTAAGCTAGCACTTGGTAGCATTCCTATTGAACCTGTCAGCATTGAGGCTTCATCTGAAAGTATATCGCCAAATAAATTACTAGTTACCATAACATCAAACATCTTAGGGTTGCGAATAAGTTGCATCGCTGCATTATCAACTAATAAGTTGCTATATTCAATTCCGCAAGTCTTAGACATCATGCCCTCGAATACTTCACGCCATAATCTAGATGACTCCAAAACATTCGCTTTATCAACAGAAATAATATTGTTTTTTCTTAGCTTTGCCATCTCTATTGCAACTTTCACAATCCTCTCCACTTCAGAAACAGAATAAGTCATAGTATCGTGAGCAGTATCTCCATCACGCCATTTCTTGCCGAAATAAATTCCGCCAGTAAGTTCACGAATTATAAGAATATCAAGTCCATTACCTACTCCCTTCTTCAATAAACATTCATCGCTAAGTTCATCAAAGAGAATTATCGGTCTAAGATTTGCAAATAGTTGCAGCCCGCCACGCAACTTGAAAAGTGCTTGTTCTGGTCTTATTTCTGAGGGTAGATTATCCCATTTTGTGCCTCCTACAGCACCTAAAAGTACATTATCGCACTTTGCAATCTTTTCAAAGTCTTCTGGTCTTAGAGGTATACCGTATTTATCAATACTAGCGCCGCCAACAAGGTAATATTCGTATTCGAAATCCATATCAGAAATACTAGCAATCTTATCTAATACCCTTACCGATTGCTCAGTAACTTCAACACCTATACCATCTCCACCAAGTACAGCTATTTTGTATGTCATTATTTGTTCTCCTTAATTGAATTCATAAGCCCACCTGCTTTGATTATCTCTTGCAAGAACGGTGGAAAAACAGTTGCATTGTATTCTACTCCAGTAGTTAGGTTAATAATCTTGCCTATATCTAAGTCCACGCTTAATCTATCGCCTCCACTAGTTCCATTGACCGCCTCTGGACATTCAAGTATAGGTAACCCTATATTAATAGAATTGCGGAAAAATATTCTAGCAAATGAAATAGCTATTACACAGCTTACGCCTGCACCTTTGATAGAAATAGGAGCATGTTCACGAGAAGAACCGCACCCAAAATTGTTGCCTCCAACAATAATATCACCATCTTGTACCTTACTACTAAAATCTTTATCTATGTCAATCATGCAGTACTCAGCTAGTTTCTTGCTATCGAAAGTACTAAGGTATCTAGCAGGAATAATTACATCAGTATCAATATTATCACCAAATTTGAAAACTTTTCCTTCTAATTTCATAACTCATCTCCATTAGGGATACTTATAAATCCTGTTATTGCACTTGCACTTGCTACCGCAGGTGAAGCTAAGTATATTTTGCTGTCTTTATGCCCCATTCTTCCCACGAAATTACGATTAGTTGTCGTAACAGCAACTTCTCCAGCCGCTAGAATTCCAGTATGTCCGCCTAAGCAAGGTCCACAAGTAGGTGTTGAAACAACGCAACCTGCCTCGATAAAAATCTTAAGATATCCTAATTCCATTGACTCAAGATATATCTTCTGAGTAGCGGGTATAATAATGACTTTAAGTCCTTTTTTAATTTTTTTGCCTCTAAGTATTTCCGCACTTACACGCATATCTTGCAATCTACCATTTGTACAAGAGCCAATAACTACTTGGTCTATTGCCACATCTTTCAAATCAACTGCTCTGCAAGTGTTATCAGGACTATTAGGACAAGATACAGTGTAAGGAATAGTCGCAATGTCAATTTCATATACTTTGTCATATTCGGCATTATCATCCGCTTTGGTTATAACTGGCACTTTTTCTGAATGGTTAGAAATATAATCTAAAGTCAATTCATCTACTTCAAATATCCCATTCTTTGCCCCCGCTTCAATCGCCATATTAGCCATTGTAAACCTATCATCCATAGTTAGGTTAATTAATCCCGAACCGCCGAATTCCATAGATTTGTACAAAGCCCCCGAAACGCCTATCATACCAATAATATGCAAGATAATATCTTTGCCCGAAATGCCTTTTTGCGGCTTATTAATTAAATTAAATTTGATAGCAGGAGGAACTTTTATCCAACATTTACCGGTCGCCATGCCATAAGCCATATCAGTACTTCCAACACCTGTAGAGAATGCCCCCAATGCACCATAGGTGCATGTATGTGAATCGGCTCCAATAACTGTATCGCCTGCAACAACAATTCCTTTCTCCGGTAACAATGCGTGTTCTATGCCCATTTCACCTACTTCATAATAATGTTTGATGTCCTTCTCTTTAGCAAAATTACGCATAACTGCGCATTGTGTAGCAGATTGAATATCTTTTGCTGGCGTAAAATGGTCGGGTATCAGGCAAATTTTGTTCTTATCAAATACCTTATCTATCCCTGCCTTCTGCAATTCTTTGATTGCTACTGGTGCAGTTATATCATTACCTAACACTATATCTAAGTCAATAGATACAAACTGGTTAGCCTGAACACATTCTTGCCCCGAATGCTTCGCTATTATTTTCTGCGTCATAGTCATAGCCATATAAGCACCTCTTATACGTTGTTATGCGCATTGTTAAGAGCATTCAAGCAAGCTCTTATACTAGCATCAATAATATCCGTACTTACACTTCTGCCGTGATAAGACTTACCTTGTATCATCAATCTAACATCGACCATACCTTGAGCATCTTCACCTTCAGTTACAGCATTGATATGATAAGATTCTAACTTAAATTCGATACCGGTTAATATTTCAAGCGCTCTAAATGACGCACCAATTGGTCCATCACCAGTTGCAACCTCTTCCTTTTTCTTGCCATCAATCATTAATCTAATATTAGCCGTAGAGGTTATTGTATCTCCACTATTGACTACAAATCTGTCTAGCTTAAAATGCATTATGCTAGAATCGCCCTTTGCAAGTACTAATGCTTCCAAATCTCGGTCATCAACAACTCGCTTTCTATCGGCAACAGCTTTGAACTTGACAAAAAGCTCTGCCATAGCTTCTTTGTCTAATACAAAACCCAATTCTTCGAATCTGTCTTGCAAGGCATGCTTCCCGCTATGCTTACCTAATATCATTCTGCTCTTAGGCATACCCACATCTTCAGGTCGCATAATTTCATATGTTTCCCTATTCTGCATCATTCCATGTTGATGAATACCTGCCTCATGAGCAAAAGCGTTCTCTCCAACAATTGCTTTGTTAACTTGAACAGATTTACCTGTTGCAATAGATACAAGTCTACTAGTCGAATATATCTTAGTTGTATCAATATCTGTATAGAGCTTGTATTCATCAGCTCTAGTCTTAAGAGCCATAGCAATTTCTTCAATTGCCGCATTTCCTGCTCTTTCTCCAAGACCATTGATTGTACCCTCAATCTGCCTAGCACCTGCCTTAACGGACATTAATGAATTCGCTACCGCCATACCTAAATCATTATGACAATGTACTGACAATATCGCTTTGTCCATATTTGAAACATTACCCATTAAGTATTCTATAAGGTTATACATCTCTTGTGGTGTAGAGTATCCTACAGTATCGGGAATATTTACCACGCTAGCCCCTGCTTTGATAGCTGTTTCTACAACACGACATAGATAATCTTTATCCGTCCTTGAAGCATCCTCTGCACTAAACTCAACATTGCCTGTCAAACTATATGCATATTCAACCATTTTCTTAGTTTGCTCCAATACTTCTTCTCTAGTCATTCTTAGCTTGTATTGCAAGTGGATATCACTTGTTGCTAGAAATGTATGTATCAATGGATTCTTTGCATTTTTCAGTGCTTCATAAGCCCTATCAATATCCTTAGGTAAGGCTCTTGATAGCGAAGCTACCGATGCATTTTGTATGCAGTCTGCTATAGCTTTTACTGACTTAAAGTCGCCTTCTGATGCCATTGCAAAACCTGCTTCAATTACATCAACCTTGAGCAGTTCTAGTTGCTTCGCTATCTTTATCTTGTCTGAGAAAGACATAGAACAGCCCGGTGCTTGTTCGCCGTCTCTCAAGGTTGTATCAAAAATTCTAATTTTATCCATAAAACCACTCCTTTTAAATATAATATTTATACATTATTGCATTATTAGCACATTTAGTCAATTAATTGGCAGGATAAATAAATTTACTCATACTTTATATTACTTATATATAAGTTGACATATAATACTTTAATGAGGTATAATATAGCAACTTATATAAGGTGATTTACAATATGAAATATGTTTTGATATTAGGCGATGGGATGGCTGACTATCCAGTCGCAGAATTAGATAGCAAGACTCCACTTGAGGTTGCTAATAAACCAAATATAGATAACCTCGCACGAAAAAGCGAATTAGGGTTAGTACATACTGTGCCTGAAGGAATGAGTCCCGGTAGTGATACAGCTAACCTTTCCGTTTTGGGATATAATCCATTAGAATACTATACAGGCCGCTCACCGTTAGAAGCCTTGAGTATGGGCATAGACCTAACCGATACAGACATAGCCGTCCGTGCGAATCTAGTTACATTGAGCGATGAATCAGAATATTCAGATAAGACAATGCTTGATTATTCGGCAGGTGAAATATCTACCGATGAAGCAAGGGAACTCATAGAGTTTATACAATCCAAGCTAGGAAACGAGATTATAAGCTTTACTAGCGGAGTAAGTTATAGACATTGCTTAGTGATACATAATACCGTGACGGGTACAAAATTAGTGCCACCACACGATATTACTAACAAACCAATTGCTACTAGCTTACCAATGGGTGAAAATGGCAACTTAATGCTTGATATTATGAAAAAATCCTATGAGCTGTTGCGTTCGCACCCTATAAATATTTCTAGAACTAAAAAAGGGCTTAATCCTGCAAATAGCTTATGGTTATGGGGCGAGGGTACAAGACCACAGCTAACTGATTTCGAAGAGAAATTTGGTCTGAAAGGAAGTATTATCTCTGCCGTTGACCTATTAAAAGGTATTGCAAAAGGTGCAAATATGAAGTCAGTAGATGTTATAGGAGCTACCGGCACAATACATACTAATTTCTCTGGCAAAGCACAAGCTTGCTTAGAAGAATTGAAGAGAGGACAAGACTTTGTATATCTTCATATCGAAGCACCCGATGAATGCGGACATCAAGGCGATATATATGGCAAAGTGAAAGCCATTGAATTAATCGACAGCAAGATAGTTGAACCGATAATAAAAGGACTCAACATAATGGGGGAAGACTATAGTATTCTGATTATGCCTGACCACCCTACCCCACTTATAACAAGAACACATTCAAGCGACAGTGTGCCTTACTTACTATATCGAAGCAATGCCAAGAATATAGGCGCAACAACATATACAGAAAAAACTGCTACAGATAGCGGAATAATAATAGAACTAGGTCACGAATTAATGAAACGATTTGTGAGAAAATAGAATAAGGAGATAGAATTATGGCGGAAAACAAAAAAACAGATAGCAAGCCTGAGTTGGGGAAAGATAACAAATCTTTATCCCCAGACAAAGCAACTCCTATCGCAGATGTTAAGCCAGCTGAGGGGAAAGTTCAAAAACAACCTGATGCTAAGAAAGTTGAAGCGAAAGTTGATACTAACAATGTCGAGGTGAAGACTGAAGACAAAAAAGCTGAGGTGAAAGCTGAAGACAAAAAAATCGATGTTAAAGCTGATGACAAGAAAGCTGAGGTGAAAGCTGAAGACAAGAAAGTCGAAGTTAAAGCTGAAGACAAAAAGGTCGAAGTTAAAGCTGATGACAAGAAAGTCGAAGTTAAAACTGAAGACAAGAAAGCTGAAGTGAAAGCTGATGACAAGAAAGCTGAAGTGAAAGCTGATGACAAGAAAGTCAATGTTAAAGCTGAAGACAAGAAAGTCGATATTAAAGCTAAAGACAAGAAAGTCGATATTAAAGCTGATGAAAAAGTAGTGAAAAGCGATTCTATCTTGGCAGCAGCTAAAGAAGATATCAAAACTGTCAATAAGGCGGAAAAAATTAAGGTTGAAGACAAAAAAGAAGAAGAAACGACTGAAGATGTAACTACTTCTACTGACCTTCCTAAAGACAATACGCCTATTGGAAAGAAACCTTCTAAGATTGGAGCATTTATCAAGAAGAATAAACCTGCAGTAATAATTACTTGCATAGCTCTTGTTCTTGTAATTGCTGCCCTAACAGTATTCTTAGTACTTACAAAAGGTCAAGTTGTTATACGAAATGCTGAAGACTTTAGCACTGAATTGAAAGACTCCGACACAAGATATGTACTTAAAGATGATGTTACAGTTAATGGCGACTTAACTATCTTGCAAGGAATGAACTTAGACTTAAATGACCATGTTTTGATAGTTAACGGTACTCTAACATATGATGGTGTTCCAGCTGACAAGAAAGTCATTATTGGTGATATTACAAGAAAAGATGGTATTTTCGCTAATAGTAGACTAGAAGCTGAGGATATTATTTTCAATGCCAATTCTGCTGAACTTGTTATCTATTCTCCAATAATTTCTAATATGCATTTTACAGCTATTAAGATAACATCTAAGGCTGATCTTACCGCTCTTAATGATGGAGAGATTATTCTTCAAGCTAGTACTTCATTGATTATAGAAGATAATATTACTATACCCGGAACTACCGCTGGTATATGCACATTATCAGGTACTACTGTCGAGATTTCAGAAGAAATAGTATTACCAACAGTAGGCTCCTCACTAAATATTAATTGTACAACAACAAAAATTACCGCTAAGCTAACCGCTAACACTATTACTATTATAGGTACTTCTGAGATATCAGCTGATGTCACAGCTGCAACCTTATCCACTACTGGAACAATAGTTGCTGAAGGTACTTTCGACTGTGATATGATTATAACAAATGCAACATTAGATTTAACAGATAACAGATATCTTTCTATCTTAAATGGAACATTTTCGAAAGATCTATCTCTTATAAATGCAAATATATTACTACAAGGAAATGTGCAAGGTGTTGTCAATTTAGATGACCTAAGCACTCTAAAACTTGAAGGTACTGTAGACTCATCTATTATAGGTGCACTTGCAGCTGTTGATGCCTCTACCTCTGGAGCAAAAGTTGTTTTAAAAGAAACTGCATCTTGCGGAGTTTTACTTAACGTTGAATTAGTAGAAGTTTATGACGGTGCAGTATTTACTGATATTGAAAATGCAGCTACTGTAAATTTCTATCACTACTTAAGCACACCAAGTGATGTAACTGTAGTCCAAGAGGGCAATAAAATAATGTGTTATGTTGCAAATACTATTAATGCTGAGAATTATGTAATCTATATTGATGGAGAAGAAGCAATTACCTCTCCTAATAGCAATATTGATATCACCGCTCTTATCGTTGAACCTAAGCAATATACAATAGATGCTAAGATTACTAACAGCGACCCTCTATTCCTTGATTCTGAATTAGTCTCAACAGATTATACTTATGCTATAACTCTTGCTACACCACAAATAACTCTGAACACTAACGGAAATGAGTATAAGATTGAATTTGCAAATATTCCATTTGCAACTAAATACAAATATACAATAAATAATGAAGATTATGAATATGATTCATTTACAGCAGAAGATGCTGCAATTTCAATTGATATTACTGAAGAAATAGTAACTGCTGGCTCTTATGTAGTCAAAGTCAAATCATATGGCTCTGACAATGAAACTTATAAGCCATCTGAAGTATCTACATTATCATTCAAAGTAAATATAGCACTAAGTACTCCAACACTCGCTGAATTACCACTTGATATTGTTCTAGCTGATAACACGCTAACAGTTGATTGGGATGCAGTTCCTAATGCTAAGTATTATCAATTAGTTATTGATACCGATCCTGCAAACACTATCTATACAACAAATACTATATATCAATGTACTTTAGGCGATATAACGGACAATAGCACAATTCAAGTTTATGCTAATACTAACGGCTACTATGACCAATCTGCTCCTTCAATAGTAAATTATGAGTTTGAAACTCTTGAAAATCCAGTTGTTACTACTGATGCAAGCACTGCTAATACAATCGTGCTTAATTGGTTAGCTGTTGATGGTGTAACAGGCTATGAAGTATATCTAGGCGAGACCCTAGTAAGTGGCGAGGATTTATTAACAGAAACAACATATTCCATCAATTATGTCACTGCTAATGTTGGCACTTATACCGTTAAAACTATCAAAGAGTTCTATAGAGCGGGTGTAGGAACTGTTGTAGTCCCTGCTTCCTATACTTGATACTCCTGTACAAATTGCCCCTGTAATCACTGCTGGAACCGTAACCCTTAATTGGAATGATGTAACTTTTGCAGATAGCTATTCCGTTATGTATGATGGTGTTGAAATAGCAGGTTCACCTGTAGCAGTTTCCACAATAGATATTCCACTAAGTATAGCAACTAATGGTGAATATACTATTATTGCGAAGAATATTGCGGGAACATATAGGAATTCATTAGAAAGTACTAGTGTTACTGTAACTTCACCAACGCTTGCCGCTCCAGTCCTTAATACACCAACTATAAGTGAAGAGACTTTGGATGTAGTCATTATCACAATTACTTGGGCAGCGATACCAAATGCTAATTCCTATACTGTATATTTAAGTGGTGTTGAAGTTGGCACTGAAACTGATACAGATTATATGGTAACCTATTCTGCAGAAAGTGTCGGAACATACACAGTTATAGCTAATGATACTACTCTAGCATATCAAGATTCTTCAGCTAGCAATGGAGTTATCGTAGCATTGCCTTCATCGTAGAAAATTAATTAGTCATATTTAATGATTATCATCACAAAACGGCTTAGATGTTTTCTAAGCCGTTTTTCTATTTTATTCAAAATATGTATCAATAATATATTGCTCTAACTTAATTGATATAGTTCTAGTAAATCCTCTATAATCATATAGGCGCTCTCCTCCGATTTAATTGCATATTTAGTAGATGGATAATCTATAACAAGCTTATTTATGTTAGATAACATAGCTGTCTCTATGCTCTTCAATTTATTGACCACTTCAGTTAAAGGCATTCGCTTAACAACGGGGCTAGAATATGGGCGAGGGAATTCTTTGAAATATATTTTTTGAATGCATTTTATACTATCTTGCTTAAGCGCAAGCAGTGCTTTATATATTTCAATGTCACGATCTCGTCTTCGCCAAGGCAAACGATTAATGAGCATCATTGATTCAAGCAAATCCATATAAACATTCTGCAAAAGCAAATGACATTCATTGACCTCCTTTGATTTATTGACAGAACTGTTTTTCGCTTTTATATTCATGGGACGAACTTTGGCATATTCTTTCGCCATTTTCTCAACAGCTTTCTCGTATGGTAAATATTCATAATCTCTCATAGTAATAATATATGAATCATATTCCGCTACAGGTGCATTATATCAAATTAGTTGTATTTTTGATAAATTCATAGTATAATATATTAGTTCGAAAACATTAATAAGTATAGATAAGCTATACAACAAGAACACAACTGAACAATAAAATCAAGGTGAAATATGAATAATAAATTTCTAACCCCCCTACAATTATGGCAAGATTTTAACCCTATCAAAGAAGGATTAGATATTTCTTATATTGGCATTGAAAAGAAAGATGGACTAATATATAAGAGTGCATATTATACCGCAGAAACTGACTCAAATAATGAAAAAGCCCGTATTCATGCACATGTAATATGTCAAGATAACAATCGCAAGAAACCTATAATAATAGTTGTTGGTGACATTAATAAGAGTATTAATGAAGTTGTTATGCGTGAAGTCGCAGAAGCTGGCTATCTTGCAATCGGCTGTGATTATAGTTGTGTAGAGGCGAATGAAGAGAAAGCTACTAAATACCCTGAAACAATGCAAAATGCAAGATACGAAGTTGCTAGAAACAATTTGTATAATACCAACGAAAGCATAGCTAATTCCTGCTGGTATATATGGGCGAAAGTAATTAGAAGATTAATTGCAGTAGCTAGTGTTGAACCTAAGGCAGATGCAGATAATATAGGCATATTAGGTATCAAAAGAGGCACTTATATGGCTTGGCAAATAGCTTCTATGGATGGTAGAATTAAAGCAATGGCGTCGGTATTAGGACACGAACTTGGTAAATACAAAGATAATTCTGCAGATAATTTAGACCCATCAACTGTCAACTGGAAAGCGGGAGTAGCGGCGGAATCATATGCGAAATTTATGACCACACCTGTACTGACAATTTTTCCAACTAATTCCAAAGAAAACAACATCGACAATTTATCAGATTTGATGCAGAACTTACCAGAAGAAACAGAGAAAACACTAGTCCTTGAAGAAAGGAGAAATAACCATATTACCAAAAGTGCTATGGGAACACTCAAAAGATGGTTTGGGAATAAGCTTAAGAACACGGATTTTCCTACCGCGCCAGAGTTAAATATCTGTCCAACTCCAACTGGAATAGTTTATTCAATTAAGGCAGACACATCTAAAACTATCAAGCAAGTAAAATTGTGCTATTCTTATAATGAAGAAACTCCCGCATTTCGTAATTGGATAGTGCTAGAAGTAACACCTCAAGGAGAATTATATTCAGGAACACTAGACCTTACTGAAAGTTCGAAGTATCGTATTTTCGCAAGCGTATTATATTCTGATTGTTTCTTCTTAAGTACTCCCATAGAAACTTACTCCCCTATCAAACAGAATATTTCAAGCCATTCCGCTAAGAAATCTTACATTCTATATGATTCCAAGCAAGGAGTTGATTGTTTTACTTCTGTAAATGATAGCTTAGAAATATTAGAAAACAACGACCCATTCCTTGAAAAATGCGAGAATGGAATCTATGGTATCACTACTAATAATGATGGTGTAATAACAT
>CAZKXV010000023.1:0-13346 GCA_964556835.1 uncultured Clostridia bacterium | reverse complement strand
TCGCTGGAATAACAACCTCTTCTTCTTCATCAGAGAAGCGTTCTTTGAATCTATCTTCCTTATAGTCGATAGTAACTTCTTCCTCTTCCTCTTCTTCAGTATCTTGATCTATTACAGCCTTTTCTTCTTCTATCTCAGCAATATATTCATCATATGCTGTTTGAAAAGTTTCATTAGTAGACACTACCGCATTCATAATATATTTGTCAGGCAACATTGCTTCCATTTCAGCAATAAGTTGCTTAGTAGTTGGATTAGAAATATTCTCTGTAGAGATTTCAGCGACAATACTAGCATCAAGATAATCTTTTGCTCTAAGCTCTAACAAAAGAGAATTAGTTAAAGACTTCAACATATAATCAAACGCCTCTTCAGCAGTAAGACCATAACTGTATATATATTGATATCCAGTGCTATTGTAAGTAGTGGTTAATTCAGATTTTGAAACGGTAGAAGTTCTTCCGCCATAACTAGCTGAAATTACAACTTGATCCAAATCTCTCTCTTCATTCTTATAGATAAAACTACAACTTGACAAAACACCTAATAGCATAATGACAGCGCAAATAATAGCTACGAATTTTTTATTCATTATATAACTCCTTCTAGCATACACAATAGTACAACTTATTATAACCTAAATTATTTTCAATAGCAAATAAATTATTGATGAATTCCATTAGCTTTTGATAAAAAATCTATTAAGATATCCATTTTTTCACGAGCAGAAGCATTTATGAGGTTAAAGGATATACTTAGAGGTTTAGAGTTATTAAGTTGTGCCTTCCCTTCCATTAAAGATAGTGCATATAACAAATCAGCATTTAGCACATTATTATCATCAATAAATTTAATAATAAACTGCTTATTATTAATAATTACTGTGCTTGCTAATATCTTGCTTGCGAGCGATCTTATCAGAGAAATATCTATAAGATTTATTAATGGTTGAGGAACTATACCAATAGTATTAGAAATCTCCTTAATTAATTCATCACGTCCAAGTAGACTGCTAACTCTTGAAATCTGCTTATATATTCGCATTTTGCTTCCCGCTATAATACCATTCTTCAGATACGCATCAATATTTATCTTGACATTAGTATCACTTGCGTTAATAACAGTCTCTCCCTTAAGTTCACGAACTGCCTCATCTAGCAACTTGCAATATAAGTCATAACCAACTTTCTGCATATGTCCACTTTGTTCTCTTCCTAGAATATTACCCGCTCCTCGTATTTCGAGGTCAGCCATAGCTATCTTAAATCCGCTTCCAAATTCGGTATTTTGAACTAATGCTTGTAATCTTCGTTCAGCATCTTTCGTCAAGACTTTGCCCTCAGGCACAGTGAAATAAGCACTTGCAAGCCTGTCCCTTCGTCCGACTCTGCCCCTTAATTGATATAATTCTGTAAGACCCAGCTTGTCAGAATCAATTACTATCAAAGTATTAGCAGAAGGTAAGTCTATGCCGTTCTCTATAATTGTTGAACATATAAGGATATTCGCCCGTTCTTCATAGATATTTATTATGGCACGTTCTAATTCATTATCCGACATCTGACCATGTGCAATTTCTATCGATGCGTTACTAACTAAACTTCTTATCTTCTCAGCAAAGTCTTGAATCTTTGCCACTTTATTATATAATATTATTACTTGACCACCCCTAGCTAATTCACGATTGCTAGCATCAATAATTAGTGAATCAGTAAATTCAACTACATACGTTGCAACGGGCAATCTCCCTACGGGAGGAGTCTCAAGAATTGATATATCCCGTACTCCTGTAAGTGCCATATTCAAGGTGCGAGGGATAGGGGTTGCAGTAAGTGTGAGGACATTTATATGTGTCTTTAGGCTCTTCAACTTCTCTTTGTGTTCTACTCCGAACCTCTGTTCTTCATCTAGAACGAGCAAGCCTAAATCCTTGAAAACCACATCTTTAGACAGCAATCTTTGAGTCGCAACAACGACATCAATTTCGCCTTTAGCAATTTTGTTAAGAGTGACTAGAATTTCCGACCTTGTCAAGAACCTTGAAAGCACAGCACACCTAACACCAAATTTCTCAAATCTGCCTAATGCTGTTACAAAATGTTGCTCTGCAAGTATCGTAGTAGGAGCAAGAATGGCGGCTTGTTTACCACCCATAATTGTCTTGAATACCGCACGCAAGGCAACTTCAGTCTTGCCATAGCCCACATCACCACAAATGAGCCTGTCCATTATACGACCTTGTTCCATATCCTCTTTTATATCAACAATTGCTTGAATTTGGTCACTTGTTTCTTCATATATGAAACTATCTTCGAATTCACTTTGCCAAGGGGTATCGGCAGAATATTTGATTCCCTGTTCTTTTTCCCTTTTACTATAGACTTCTACAAGATTTATAGCCATCTGTTTGACAGACTTCCTGACTCTCTCTTTCGCCTGTTCAAACTCCTTACCACCTATTCTTGATAGCTTGATATTTTCGGTACTCGCACCTCTATATCTTTCTAGAAAATCTAGTTTATCAATGGGAACATATAGTTTCGCATCATCACGATACTCTACAAGCACATAATCATTAGTTATTCCTTCGCTAGTTAGACTTACCACGCCCTTACAAAGACCTATACCATACATCTCATGAGATACATAATCGCCAGCCTCTGGCATAGTGAATACACCTCTCTTATTCTTAGCTTTTACATGCCTAGTACTCGGTCTAAAAACCTCATTAGTTCCTATAATAATTAACCTTGTTTCTGGTATAATTAGACCATTAGTAAGCCTAACAGGCAAGAGAGTAATCTCTTGCAAAACAGCAGGAAGTTCTTCTTCAATTACTGCCCCTATTCCTTTGTCTTTCAAATTCGTTTGTAGAACTTTGCACTGTGCCATTGTATTTGCACAGATAACGACATCCATACCACTATGCATAAAGTTTCTAAGGTCACGAACCAACATATCAAAATTTAGATAGTATGAATTAACCGCTTTTCCCTTGAAATCGATATTTATATCTTCTTGAACTAGTGCATTACTACCTAAAACAAGGCTAAAACAGAGCATAGGATAACTCAAAAGCTTTTCCATTATTACTTCTTTTGATATGATACTATCCAAATGCCTTGCCAGACAGTCGCCCTCACGAGACATTCTAAGAACTCTAGAAGAATGCTCCGTATAGGTTAAATCTAGGGTGTTATATATATTACTAGGTGAGTCCACAGTAATTACTACATCACTAGGTAGATAATCAAAGATAGTGGATAAGCTTTTTTTCATAAATGGGATTAGCCATACTAAGTTTGCAGTAGATAATCCTAGTTCCATAATCAAGTCTATATCCGCTTTTATTTCTTCTAACCGTTTGGTCTTTTTCTCTGTAAACAAACCTAAATCAAGGTCAGCAAATTTCTCCCTTATATTAGGGTCTGTAATCAATATATCAGAGGCAGGAGGTACAATAATAGATTGCACACTATTAGTCGAAAGCATAGATTCTGGTTCAAATATTTTGATACTTTCTATTTCGTCATCGAAAAAAACTAATCTATATGGCATACTACAATCAATAGGAAATATTTCAACAATTTCGCCCCGAATAGCGAAAGTCCCTTTGTCGTATACCTTGTCCTCTCTTATATAATTAGCTTTGATTAATCTATTCGCCAATTCTTCAAGCGACCATCTATCGCCAACCGAAAAAGCGTGTATAAGCTCTTTGAAAGCATTTACTTTGGGATAAAATTGCATTATTGCATGGATAGGCATAACAATAACTTTGCTATCCCCTTTAATTAGACTTGTTAATCCTGCGACACGTTCATATGAAGTCTCAAGACTAGATAAATGCCTATGAGTAAGCAAGTCTTCTCTTTCGGGAATAGTGACAGCACTGCCTTCGCCTAATAGCTCATTTATCTGATTAGTTGCCCGCCTTGCTTCTATTCTATCCGTTACTATATGTAGCGTTGTATGCCCATTACAACTAGCAAGATGTATTTTCTCTACTGGAATAGCAAAAACAATCCCTACTTTCTTATTTTCTTGTAGGGATTTCATTATTGCGGCATACTTACCACCTAAATATTTCAGTTGTAATCTATCAGCTATATTCAATTGTGGCACTCTCTATTCAAACGTTCAATGTCAGGCTCTTTTATAAATTTTATTAAAGCGTCTGCACATTTATCAACTATGGGTAATATTAGATTCTTGTCCTCATAACTCATCTTAGAAAGCACATAATCCTTAAGTGGTTTTTCTTCATTTTTGCCAATACCAACTCTTATTCTAGTTATATCATTCGTATTCATCTTAGCTATTATATCTTTAAGACCATTATGTCCGCCTGCACTTCCTGTTGCACGAACACGAACTTTGGACTTTTCTATATCAGTATCATCATAAACAATTACTATTTCATCAGCTCTAACATTATATTTCTTAGCAAGCTCACTTACTGAGCTGCCCGATAAATTCATATAGGTCTGAGGTTTCGCCAGAACAAATCCGTCACCTCTAGCAACCTTAGCTTTGCATTCCTTAATAGAAAATTTTACAGAAAGAAGCTTCGCTAGCTTGTCCACTACCATAAATCCGACATTATGATATGTCTTCTTGTATCCTGCGCCGATATTCCCTAAGCCAACTATTATAATCACTTCTTTTCTTTCCTTTCTTTCAATACTTCCCTAGACCTTGCAATTACAAGATGTTCAGGGGGGATATCTTTAGTTATTGTAGAGCCTGCAGCTGTATAAGAACTATGACCTATTGTAAGAGGGGCTACCAAATTTGTATTACTTCCTATAAAACAGTTATCACCAACTATAGTCTTTTGTTTCAATTTACCGTTATAATTAGCGAATACAGTTCCACAACCTATATTTACGTTTTCACCAATATCTGCATCGCCAATATATGTTAAGTGAGCTGACTTAGTACCGTTTCCTAGCTTGCTTGCCTTAACTTCCACAAAATCGCCAATTCTGCAATTATTGCCAATCTCTGCACCTCCTCTAAGGTATGCCCATGGTCCTACAGTGGTGTTATCCCCAACTTTTGAATCATATACCCTTGACGCAGAAATGATTGTGCCACTACCTATAATACTATTATCTATAACACTACCACTTTCAATTACAGCACCACTTCGAATAACACTACCTTCCTTAATATTCACATTAGATTGTATAATTGCACCTGCTTCAATAATTACTCCCTCTTCTATTATTACAGAAGTATCATCAATAATTAATGCACCAAGCTGAATTGCTCGCTCAATATTCCTCTTCACCAATGCCTTATATACCTTAGACAGTCTAAGAGGTGTTCTTGCACAAATTGCACTCTCATCTTCAACCGCTTTTTCTGAATATGCCTTATCAAAAATCTCTGTCTTGCAAATAAAACCATTACCAACATTAATACAATCTACACTCTTTTTCTTAAGAGCCTCAGCAATACTTATCAAGAAAGGACTGGTTACAAGAGGCATATACGAATATATCAAAGCTGTATACTCTGTATCCATAGGCTTGGCACTAGACAAGCATTCACATACTTCATATTGTAGCCCCTGTATACCTTTCTCCGCAAATGACCTTAATGGCCTAGATAAAATATCAAGTTCTGCGTATTCAAATGGTTCATTTATAATAATTACTGAAAGTATATCTTTGTTCTGCATTTTATCTCCTAATTACCTAATCTCTTATTTTTGAAAAATTCGCTTAATACGCTTCCGCATTCTTCTTGCATAATCCCGCCTTCCACTATTGGCATATGATTAAACCTATTATCTTCTAGCAGTCGATAAAGCGAGCTAACGCAACCCGCTTTAGGATCATAAGCTCCAAATATCAATTTATCTAGTCTTGAATTAATAATAGCTCCCGTACACATTGCACAAGGCTCCAAAGTTGAATACATAGTACATCCAATTAATCTCCAGTCTCCAAGAGTAGCACTTGCCCTTTCTATAGCAACTATCTCTGCGTGGCGAGTTGCACAATTCATTAGCTCTTTCTCATTATGAGCTGAAGATATAATCTTATTATCTTTCACAATCACAACACCTATGGGCACTTCTCCTATTTGCCCACCCATTAATGCTTGCTCAAGTGCTAATTTCATATAATCTTTATCCATACTTATTTTATATTATACCATTATTTATAAAATAAGCAAATATTTAGCTATTCTTTGTTGAACTCTTATATATTTCTACTGCTTTTTTGCTAGCAAGTCTTGCGACATCTTTATTATTTTGATAAATTTCAGGATAAGCTTCTAATCCTAATGGTTGTGGATATTTAATCGAACCTACTTCAAAAGTCATACCTAGCCTTTCTGTGAATAATACAAACCAATCCTTATATCCGCCTGCACTGTCTTCGCTCTTCAATAGCGGATAACCTGTCAATTCTGCGAACTCTTTTGCAATATCTGGATAGTTGTAACTTCCATCAAAACCCCAATAAATAACATCTCCTCTCGTATGATAACTAATAGTGAGCATAAAACTATTATTTACAGTAACATTCCGCATTGCACGAGTTTCAGGTTCAGAAAAAGGATAGGGCCCTATATAATTAGCTGAGCTAGGGTAAGTTATATTTTGTGCTCCCTCACCCCATAAAGCATTAAAATTAACATTTATATCAACACCTCGTATATTCGCTTTCCATAGTGAGAAATCGGCATTCCCATTATTATATGCTATTAGTTCTGAATGTCTACTTTGTGGAATGTTTTTGAGGCCATTAATTGCAAGTTCTACACCGTCAGGATTGATTAGCGGAGCGAACCATACTTCAGCTTCACCAACATATTCTTCAAGCAATTGTGTCATAAGCGGAACAGTTATATATTCTCTAGCATGCATAGCACCTTGAATTAGCACCTTGATATTCGGATTTCTGCCTTTAAGATAAGCATAAATATTATTACCTAGTACAGATTTGCCTATTATCACTGTACTTTTGGCAGCATTATTACATCTCATTAGATAATTATTCATTGTTTCCATACATATATAATATGTGTAAGAATCTACATATGCTACCTTCATATTGCAAATAAGTTTTATAAAAAAAGGGTGTCACCTTTTCGGTAGCACCACTTATAAGTATAACTTATTCCCCTATTTCTTAGTATAAGATTATCTACTCAAGCCCCAAATTAATGTGAAAATGGTAGATATTCCAGATAGTATAATACCACTATATAAGAAAATATCATTCCTATTAAACTTTATTCTTAATGGTTGAGAAATTTCAGGTACATATCCATTTGCAGTTGCTGTCCATTTATCAAAGTATTTTGATATCTTAATAAAACCAGCAAAAATTCCAAACCAAACAATCATAAGCAGAATTGCTATGGCGAAAGAATTATAGAAGTCAAAGAATTTATCTATCATATTTGATATAGGCCCTTGCATTTGACTTGAGTAAGAAATAATTTGGGATAGAGCATTATTCCCAAAATGAAGAATCATTGCAGGAAAAATACTTCTGCTTCTGTAAGAGAAACTAGCCATTATAATTCCGCCAACAAAAGCATATCCAAACTGTTGAATATTCTCGTGCATAAGTGCGAAAGTCAATGCACTAATGAAAATAATTGTTCGAGGGCTTTCATTCTCGTATCCGTTAAGCATAACACCACGAAAAGTAAGTTCCTCAAAACAAGCAGGAAGAATTGCGATAAAAAATAGCCACTTAAACAAATCTGTATAACCATTGAATATAGTGCCAACACTTGAAATATTAGTAAATCCAAAAATTGATAAAATGCCTTGCCAAATACCGGATATTCCGATTGTCAAGAAGAACATGGGAATTATACAAAGTACCGAAACTATAATAACCTTAGGTGAAAGCTTAGCCTTTCTCTTATAGCCTAAATCAACAAAAATATCTTTGAAAGGTCGGCCTTCATTCTTAAGTATTAAGAAGTAATATAATATTATAGGTAAAGCACCCATACAAAATAACTGGCTTATGCTAGTATATATCATATCTATATCATTGTCGCTAGAAGTTGTGAATATGAAAGAGGAAGCTATTCTCAAGCCAGCTAAGGCTAGCATTACTGCAAAAAATATTAAGCCTGTACTACGGCGTCTAGAATCAGAGTTCATAAAAACCCATTCCAAATGATAACAATACGACAATAGAAAGGAATATTATAGCTACCTTTATTGAAGTTGTACTTAAATTCTGCTTTACTAACCTATCTCTCATTTCTATACTTAATCCTTCTTCTATTTTTTCTTGATTATGTTCATAACTGTATAATGTGTTATTAAATCTTTGCACGGCCTTTGCTCTATAGCTTCTATCAGCGATAAACTTCCCAATTAACTTGATAGTTGCTCCAAATCTTTGAAGTGATATCCTATAAGAATCATCTATATTATGCTTTTTCTTTTCTTCTGACCAGAAAGAGGATAGTAACATAACTAGAACAATAAATCCAATTATAACCATAAATGGCATTGTGTAATAATTATATATAGTATATACACTAGGTATTAGTTCCAAACCTAATGCAAGAAAGTTATTCAAGCTGTGCAATAATATTGCGGACTTTAGGTTACCTGAGACAAGGAATACATAAGAAAGACAACAACCAACAAAGAATTGATGTACTAATTGTTGAATATTACCATGTGCTAAAGAGAAAATAACAGAAGACATTATCATTGCATAAAACATACCTTTTTGTTTAAGACCACGCATTACAGAATTTCTATATAGGAACTCTTCGCCTATAGGGGCACATACACAAAGCACCACAAAACCCACAATAATATTAGAGGATTTGCTCAAACTAGGAATAGTGTTACTTGAAGAATATCCTAATCGAGATATTAAATCGCTAAAAATCATAGCTAAAGGAGCAGAGGCAAAAAGCAAGGTAATACTAAGCCCAAAGATTATTAATAATTGCTTTTGCGTTAGCTTATTCTTAAAACCAGCGACTTCAAAAAACTTAATTCTATATCCACCTTGTAAATACATATAGGCTGTCATAAAAAATGCAATTTGGATACCAATCATAATAATCCAAGTTGCCGTATCATCAACAACTTCAGTCCCCGTCATCAACAAATACACACCAAGGACTACCACTTGTACAATAAGTGAAGCAATGTAAGCAAATATTATAAGCGAACCGCTTTGTTTAACTCCTAATCTAGTATCCATATCTATATTCCATTATACAAATAAAACTATTATTTGGAAAGCGATTACTAAATAAAATAAATATATTGTTAACCCTGACTCCTTATTAGTTATCAATGGGAGAGGTGTTTCTTCATTATTTGAATTAAATATAGTGATTTCATAATTGTTATCATAATCAAATCTTTCCATAGTTGCTGAATATAATAATTTCGCTTCTTTTCTAAAAGTTCTATTTGTAATAAATAATTTAATATTATGCACGGTTCGACTAAACCTTATAGAATAAGCTTCCTGCGTAATTATTTCATAGCCCCAACGCTTATTTACTTCAAGCCTAACCAGTTGTCCTAATGCCATTATTAATCCTGCCCAACCGAAGACAACAGATATAAGGCTAAACCCTCCAAGTAGGACAAAAGTTAAATAGATACTAGCAAGACTAGAAAGTAAATTATTCAGAAAATGTATAAACATTGGTGCAAAAATATTATCTGTAATCTGCATAACGATGCACATTACAATACCACCAATAAATTGATGTAAGAACTGATATAAACTTCCGTGCATTAGAGCAAATGAAAATGCAGTAAGGAAAGCTGCCATAATATATCCACGTCCTTTAAGTCCCTTTAGTATTGCATAACGAAATAAAATTTCTTCACAAAATGGTGCGAGAATAACGGTTAAAACAAAAGACGCCATATAAGTGCCTATACTCATCATCTGTGTTGTTTCAGTTTCCGTTATTCCATAACCTGTATTTGCTACAATAATTTGAAAAAGTAGAGTCAATGGCAGCGATGCAACAAAGGTTAGAAGTGCAATATATATTAATAATTTGCGTTGTTTCTTATTAAGCTTCTTCGCTTTTGTGGGGATTATATTTCTAATACTCTCTTTAGAATTAATAAATATAAGTGCTACAGTCAGTATTCCTAACTGTAGAAGAAAAGATATTATATAGTCCATAGCGGTATTAGTTTCATCACTAGAATAGAATAATCTTATAGAAAATACGAATATTTGAGCAACCATTAACAGCATAACGCTGGTTTTAACAGTATATTTTTTGTGTCTATTTTCTATCATTAAGAATTTCCCCCATTAATCAAGCCGTATGCAGCATACCCAGAACACTTCCTAAAGCAACATCTAAGATTACATCTTCCCCCAGTTTCATCCCCGCACCAATTAGACTATCCGCACTAGTAGAGTATGCTAATCTTGGATTATTATTATTGTCACTTAGGTGACCTAGAATAATAGTCTCCAATCCACTTTCCACAAGAACAGGCAATACTTTGGCACAAGCCAAAATGCTAAGGTGGCCCTTGTTTGATAGAATCCTTTCTATGACTAAGGCAGGATAGGAGCTATTTGCAACCATAGTTTCATCATGGTTGGACTCTAATAATACGATATTGCTACCACATAGATTTCTAATTACTCCATCAGTTAAAACCCCTAAATCAGTTGCTATAGACACTTTACTATTATTATCCATAAAGCTAAACCCTAACGGACAAATCGTGTCGTGTTGAACTCTGAAAGGCTGAACATCAATACCATTAATAGCAAACCCCGATTCAATAATCCCATAATGATTAATACCTGTGTAATTTATACGGTTTTCCAGTTCATAGATTATATCATTATGCGCATATACTGGTATATTTGTACTACAACAAAGTGATTTTAATCCCCTAATATGGTCAATATGTTCGTGTGTAATAAGAACGCCATCAACATCGTTTAAGGACAAGCCTTGTTCCTTAAGCCCTAGAGATAATCTTCTTAAAGATATGCCCATATCAACAAGAAGTACCGCATTTTTATTGCGGACAAGAATACAATTTCCTTTACTACTACTTGCAATTGTCATAATCTCTAAAGCCATTTGTATATTATACTATATAATAAGATAATTTATCAAGCTAAATAAATCTATTGCAGATTTTTTAAGAAAATGTTATAATTTCATAATGTTAGTTATTACATATAATAAAATAGTCAAAGCAGTAGCCGAAATGTATGATAAAATTGGCTGTGAAGTAGATAGTGATGTTTGCCCCGCACTTGAAAATGCGAGGGTAATTGAAGATAATCCAACTGCAAATTTTGCACTTAAGATTATGGTAGACAATTTGAAAATTGCTAAAGAAAAGCATATTCCTGCCTGCCAAGATACTGGTATGGCAACGCTTTTTGTTGAAGTAGGAAGAGATTTACATATAGGTTGTAATATCACCCAAGCTATTAATCAAGGAGTGCGAGAGGGATATGATAAGCTGTTTCGCAAGTCAGTACTTGACCCTTTAACCAGAATAAATACCACAGATAATACGCCAGCTGTAATTCATTATGATATAATCGAGGGCAGCCGCTTGAAGATTTCTGCAATGGCAAAGGGGTTTGGTAGCGAAAATATGAGCAAGCTATATATGCTAACTCCTGCTGATGGAGTAGAGGGGATAATTAATGCCGTGACCGAGACGGTTCGCATTAGTGGCGGTTGTGCTTGCCCACCAGTAATTGTTGGTGTTGGAATAGGTGGTACTATGGAAAAAGCATGTATAATAGCGAAAAAAGCACTACTTAGGAAACTTGGAGCAAGAAATGCGGCTAGTAATATAGCAAGCCTTGAGATAGAAATGCTTAATAGAATAAATCAACTTGGGGTAGGGGCACAAGGATTAGGCGGCATAATAACAGCTTTAGATGTGTTTGTTGAAACATTCCCCACACATTTAGCTGGGCTACCCGTTGCAGTTAATATTCAATGCCATTGTTCAAGACATATTAGTATTACTTTACTAGGTGATGAGCTATGAAATTATTAATGCCCTACAAAGAGAATATTATGTCCTTGAAAAAAGATGATATAGTGTATATTACAGGTGATTTATTAGTAATGCGAGATGCTGCGCATAAGAAAATTTTCGATATGTTAGCGGCAGGCGAAAAACTACCTTTTGATATAAATGGGAAAATGATTTATTATATGGGTCCTTGTCCTACGCAAGACGGTTATGCTATAGGTAGCTGTGGTCCGACTACAAGTTCTAGAATGGATACATTCACACCTAAATTAATGGAAATGGGGCTTATCGGCACTATAGGCAAGGGTAGCAGAAACAAAGAAGTTGAATTTTCTATTAAAAAGAATAACGGTATCTACTTGTCAGCCATTGGCGGTGCAGGTGCGTATTATGCTAGCACTGTAAAAAGTTGTGAGATAATAGCTTTCCCTGAACTATTAGCTGAAGCAGTTAGACTAATTAAAGTTGAAGATTTTCCTACAATTGTAGTGATAGCACCTAACTAGATTATTGATATATTTTATTTGTATATTGTCAAGGGGACAGGATTATATCCTGTCCCCTTGACAATAAGAAGTCTGTGGCTTAGTATCTACTAAGCCTTTTCTTCATAATAGGTATAATAGTTATTCTATATATCGTATTTTGCTAACATTTCTGCAGGTGTTTTCTTCAACTTAATAGCTAGTCTAAAAGCTGTTACTGCTAAATTGAAACCATACAAACAGATTAGTACTAGTAATGCAAGCCATACATTATAGTTAAACTTAATATTCAATAATCTTCCACTTTGAGTTAATAAGAGCTTACTTACATAGATAGCAATTCCCGATGCTATTAACCAACCTATCAAGCTACTAGTTGAACTCTTGATTATACTCCTAAACATATACTCTTTGGATATATCTAATTTAGTAGCACCAAGACACCTATAGGTTGCAATACTCTTACTTTGTTTAATAAATTCGCCCTTGATTTCTTTGCTGGTTGTAATTAGTATAACTATTATCACAGCTATAATCAATACTACAAGACTATACAAAGAATTTGCTTTCTCATATTCAAAATTTTCAATAAAATTTATATATGAACTATAATAATTATTCTCTTGCACATAAGTCTTCAAATCAACCCCGTCATTTAGAATTATAGAGGGTATTATATCATCACTATTATTTTCTACATAAGTTGTATAGGCTTCAAGATTGATATATGCCCTAGGATATCCCGAATCTACGATACCAGTTATTGTGAACTCTTCTATTTCTGAATAAGAGTTAATTAAAGCAATTTTCTCGCCTATAAGAAACTCAGGATAATCAATACCGTA
>CAZKXV010000022.1:0-14055 GCA_964556835.1 uncultured Clostridia bacterium | reverse complement strand
TTAAGCCAGGTGATAGTTGTTCATAGCATTTGTAATCAATTATTATTTCATCATTAGTAACAGGCATATTTCCAGTTATTATAGAGGCAGAATCTTTCATTATACTAATTGGACAAGATACTATAGTATTATAAACTCTTATTGAAGTTGATCTTCCCTGAATTTGAATAGGAATATCTGATGTCATAAGCCTTCCTCTTATTGTTGGAGTAGCAGGTCCTTCAAAATTCTCATATGAAAGCTCAGTATTATCACTAGTTTCATACTCATAATAAACTCCATAATATGAATCATACTCATAATCGAATGTTACAAGTCTTCTATCTCCTGAAAAAGCCTCATCATTATATAACAAAACTCCTGCTGTATTTCCTACGACATAAACAGATATCACACCTATAAAAAAGAATAATATTGCTTGCCTTATTCTTTTGGATAATGGTTTCTTGTAATGATTTGCTATAGCATTACGCATAGCAACACTAGACTTAATAGCACTTCCTTTCTTTCTTCTTGTTTCACTTTCGCCTAAAATACTCTTATCTATATCTACTGTTTCATGCTCAGTAATATCACGAGCTTTATATTTCTCATTAATAAGCCTAACTTCCGATTCGGAATTTATTAGCTCTACAGGAACATCTGCATCCGCCTTAATATATAATCTTCCGTTATGTTCGACAATTTTAATATCGATTTTCTTAGGCTTCTCAGCATAGAAATATTCGAAATTAATATCACTACCTTGACCTTTCATATTATATAAATCAGCTAAATATATGTCATTAGATTCTCTATGGTCAAGACTGCCTTGCGAATTGTTATCATATTCGTTGATAATTTTACCATCTTTCATCTCAATAATCTTATCCGCAAAGAAATTTGCTATTTCTTGTTCGTGCGTAACTAATACTACTAGACAGTACTTCGAGACACTCTTAAGTTTATCCATTACTTCAAAAGTATTTCTGCTATCAAGATTGCCCGTTGGTTCATCTGCAATAATCAGTTTCGGACTTTTCACTAGTGCACGGGCTATACCTACACGCTGTTGTTGACCGCCGGATAAACTAGCCGGTTTTCTTTTGGAATAGTTCTCAAGCCCCACTAGCTTCAAGGAGTATTCAATACGCCTTTCAATCTCAACCTTATCATAGATGCCCGCTAAATTAAGGGTCATTTCTAGATTATCAAAGACTGACCTATCATTGAACAAATTATAGTTCTGAAAGATATAACCAATAGTCCTAGCTCTAAGAGAATCCCATATCTTATTGGAATATTTATCTATAATTTTATCGTCTACATTAATTATCCCACTATCAACTTTATCCAAGCCACTAATAGTATTAAGTAAAGTTGTCTTTCCACAACCACTGTTGCCAAGAAGTACGACCAATCCTTGTTCAGGTAAATCGATACTTACATTATTAAGAACATGAATCTCGTTGCTTTTCTTCTTATTATAAAATTTATTTAATCCACTTAATTTAATCATAATTAACCTTCCAATGCCTCTTTGACCATTGATGTCTTTACTGACATAATTTTCATTCTTTTATTATAAGCTCTTGCAATAAAAGCAGTAAGAACAAATTCACCTACAAATATACCCAAATAGGCATAAAGTGATGAGGAATGGAATACACCCTTAGGTACAATCTTATACATTATTATTATAAACTTTGGTATAGCAGTAATCTGAGTAATAGCTATTAGTATTAAGAAAAGTATCATTACAGATAATATAGAGAATAAATTTATATAGATTAGTTCTAAATAATTTATAAAGCGTATCTGCTTAGCAGAAAAACCTACTGTTCTTAATATGCTGTAATCCTTAACTTTAGATGCTGAAATTCTGCTAAAGACAAACCCTAGCAACGAAGCTGCGATAATCAATACAATAATACCAATTATAACTAATACTGTACCCGTAATAACAATCATTATTTTTTCATAAATATCTATAGACGCTTGATAAGGATAGACATATTTCAAACCTAGACTTAATATTTCCTCTTTCAATTCCTCCATATTAGTCTCGTCATCGATAACTGCTAATACTATTTGAGTCTCTTGAGATTCGAAAAGTGGCGAAGTCTTAGATATTATTAGAATAGGATTATACATAAGAAAATCTGCTTCATAAATATATTCATATTTATCAAATATTGCTTCAGGAATAGTATCATTATAAGCATAAATATCAACTTCATGATTTATAGAAGATTCTTGTAAGCTTATCATTGCTGTCGCCATTCCTCCATTATCCTCAAGTTCTTTTTGTAAATCTGGTACAAAATAATCTTCAAATACTTCAAGTATATCCTCAGAATTCTTAAAAATTAGGTACGCGGTCCCAGCAGGAATATCTTCATCCACCATTACATTATAATTATTATAATTATCATTAAATATGGTAGTAACATTATTAACTCCTGATATTCTTACGTCCTTTGAAGTTAACTCCAATTGCGCTGGTGTTACATAACAGCAAGGTCCAACGTCTATACCCGTAACAATAAAATCTTGACTAAATATTTCTGTTTCTTCATAGCCATAATAACTATACCCATAATTATGTCTATATGAATTCTGAACCATAGTAACAGTACTACCAATAATCTTATCTGCATCTATTCCCTTTTCAGCATATCCAATAAGTATTTCTCCTTCTGCATCAGGGAACTCTCCATATAATGGCTTCTTCCTATCAAAATTCTCAGTAGTCAATAGCCTAAAGTATGCATTATAAGAAGCATCATTTTTCTTCCAAATTTCGCTAGCTTCCTCAAAAACATAATCAACATTATAAGCGTCATATACTGCCATTGTAGTTTTTACTTCAGCAATATTTTCAATTTGGGTGATTTTATCATCTGATATGATATTGCCTGCATCTTCTAGAATAAAAATAGTATCTCTTCTATCACCTACACCAAATATGTCTCCATTAGTTATATTAGTCATAATAGCTAAGAATGTTATAGAAAGTAATATCAAAACAAATATACTTGTAGTTAGAAAAAATGAAGTTCGCTTAGGAGTTGCTATTAGATTATCTAGCGCAATTTTCATAAAAGCTTTCTTCTCTGTTTTCTTCCTTATTCCTAATTGATTCCTGTCTAATACTAGAAGTGGTTTAAAATCCCCTTGCTCTTTTCTTCTAGTTGAGCAATCAATATCCTCAACAATTGCACCGTCAAAAAGCCTTATCTTACGAGTTGCATGTTTCTCAACATCTTCATAGTTATGTGTTACAACGATTACTAACTTTTCTTCAGCAATATCAGCAAGCAAACTAATAATTTGTTCTGAATTCTTTGAATCTAGGTTGCCTGTAGGTTCATCGGCAAGAATTATAGGTGAGTCTTTCGCCAAAGCTCTTGCAATTGCAACTCTCTGCTTTTGTCCGCCTGATAGCTTAGTACATTTGTGCTTAATATGAGAGGAAAGACCAACTTTTTCTATTATGCCTTTTGCACGTTCACGCCTCGCTTCCTTGTCCGGATAGACATTTGTGAGAGCAAGCTCTACATTCTGAAGAACGGTGTAACTATCAATCAAACTATAATCTTGGAAGATAAATGCAATATTCTGCATTCTATATTCATCCCATTCTGCTATAGTATAACCGCTTGTATCCTTATCCTTGAAATACATTACACCTTCTTCATAGGTGTCAATTCCGCTTAATACATTAATAAGGGTGGATTTACCACTACCACTTTCACCAGTGACAGCTATAAATTCACCTTTATGAAGTTCTAAATTAACCTTTCTAAGTCCTAATGTTACGGTATCACCCGTAGTATAGTATTTAGATATATTATCTAACTTTATTATACAATTTTTTTTGCCCATATATACTCCTTGCTGCATGATTATAAGGTATCGTAAAATAATCCTATAATGATTCTATATTATTACAACAGCTATCCCCTTAAACTTGTCCGAATATTATATCATAATTTTTCAAATATTACTATTATATTCCTCTAAAAACTTTTCGAAGTCGGCTATCTGCAGACTGGATACTGTTTTGTTAGTATGTGATATTCCCTCATAGTAATCTTCTTTTGTAATCTTACCGTCAAATATAACCATATCATAATCTGGATTATTCTTTTTCTCTGCTTTCTCTCTATTTTTTGCATTTCTTGCAGCATAATTAACCACTTTAGAGATATCAGAACCCGAATAACCAGTAAGCATATCCGCTATTTCCTCGAAGTTTATGTCATTTGCAAGAGGTCTACCTTTTGACTTAAGTTCTATCAACTTAATTATATCTGAGCGGTCAGGCATACCCAAGTAAACAGCGTGTAACCTACGCCTAATACCACCTTCAATCTTACGAGGATAATTAGTAGCAGCAAGCACGAAAACATTTTCGCTGGATTCCATACCTTCAAGCAAAGCCTTAAGCAAAGCAATAATACGGTCAGCAACCGGTGTATTATTATCATTTGTACTAGCAAGAGCATCAATCTCATCAAAGAATATTATTGCTCTTTCACTTTTGCAAGCCTTAGCAAAAATACTCTCTAGCTTCTTTTCGCTTGAACCTACATACTTATCAAATATACTAGAACACTTAATATTATAAAACTCAGCATCGATTTGATTAGCCACAGCTTTCGCAAATGTGGTCTTTCCTGTACCCGGAGGTCCAAATAACAATAGCCCCTTATAAACTTCTATAAGGTACTTTTCATTAAGACTTGGGTCTTCAATAGGTTCTATAAGATTTTCACGAATTTCATTCTTTGCAATCTCATGACCTATAATATCATCAAAGGTTACGTTTGGTTTCTCCACTGGTTCAATATCTACTGAATCTTCATCTAGGTTAGTTTCGTTATCGCTCTTAATATAAATAGGTCTAATGTTATCTGCATATTCTTTCACCTTAATAAAGAGCCTTGAATAACTCTGCCTAACTTCTCTAGTGGTAGAGTTTTTTATTAGCTCTTGTATTATTACTAATGCTTGTTTAGCTTGCGAAGTAGCTTCATCAAGGTTTCCCGCTCTCTTATTCACTTTGGAATCTATGATAAGCTGTTGTATTTCGTTATCCCTACCCAATATTTCGCTCTCCTTTTTCTAGTGATATTTAGTTTATTATACAATAATTACTTATATATGTAAAGACGCCTCTTAGAATTAAAATTTATCTTATGCTATATAATTTTCTTTTGTAATTCTAGCATAGGTACAATTATTTCATCCGCTAGCCCAATTACAGAAAGCATTTTCTCCACCGCATCATTGAAAAACTGTTGATTTATACCTTTAGGCAATTTAATAAAAGTTTTTGTTGCTATACATAACATAACCTTTCCATCATGAGCTGCAAAATATACATTCTTTGTACCAATAGCGTTATTATACTTTCTTACTAACTCAACGAAAGGTGTAAACAATTTTTCATCTATCTGGACTCCACTATCATATTGCACTATTATATCTTTTTCCTCTAAAGATTCAGCGGGAATAGTAATATTCTTGAACTCCATATCCCATTTTATTTTAGGTCTTGAAGTAGTTCTAACATTAAAAGATACTGGGGTATTCATATCTACAACATTTGCATTTCCCATAAAATGTGTTACAGAAGTATTTCCCGATTGAGTAATATATGTAAGCTTTGTGAAACCCCAAAAATCAAATCCTTCGTATGATTGCCCCATAAGCATACTTGATGCAGATTGAGTCGAATATTTAGGAAAAAGAAAAAGTATTTTATTAGGATTATTCATTTCTTTTTTAGCATAAACTACATTAATTGGATTACCCTTACCATCAGAAAATGAAGATTCAATAAAATCCTCAAATACTGTTCGATATGCCTTTAATTTGTAATAATAACTAGCAATAAATCTAGATGCAAGAATTAAAACTAAGAAAATAAACCCAACATATACAGCTGTAGGAGCTTCTGCATTAATTGTTAAAATAAAAATAGCCACAAATATTGCTATAAAACTGCAAATAACAGCAGTAAAAATTTTCTTAAAACCAGCTATCCCATCTTTATATAATCTATTATATTTTATTTCTATTTCTTTATACTGTTCTTCATTACAATAATTATCTGACATATTAACTCCTCTAAGTATTATTATTTTTCTTTATTCACATTAAATACTATTGTCTTAATCTCATAAGGTGTGAAATATAAACTATCTAATTTGCATTCAGTTTCGCCTTGAAATATCATATTAGTTTCATAAGCTTTATTATACTTGAAATTAGCATTAAGTTCAACAATAGTATCTTTACCTTCATACTCATATAATCTAACGGCTAAATTATTATCATCTGTTGTCATTATACTTTCAATCATTACACATTCTGCTTGTAAATCAAAAAGATTGTCAATGCGAACGCCATTTGTAACCATAATAGGATTATTGAATTCATAGGCTAGTTTGACTAATTCGCTTCTAAATACACTTTCTTTATGTGGATAAATAGCATAACTGAACTTTTGTTTGCCCCTATCTGCTGTTGGGTCAGGCCATACTGGAGAGCGGAGCAAGTTAAGGCTAATAAGACCATCTTTCACTCTATGTCCATACTTGCAATTATTGATAAGCGCTACACCATAATTTCTTTCAAAAACATCCACCCATTTGTGTGCAGGTATCTCAAATTGTGCATAATCAATCTTAGTTTCTGTCTTTGTAGACCTATCGATGTTACCGAATTGTATATCGCATTTAACTTTATCGCCAAAATGATGAGGATAGAAATCTGCTCTTAACATCTTATGCTTTTCCTGCCAATCAGCTATTGTATCAAATACGACCATTTTGCTATCACTATATAATTTCACTTCTTGTATAAGAATACTCTTGTTGTATTTGTATTGTGTTTCTCTAACAACAACCATACCATCTATATAAGTTTTAGTTGCGTATGGCTTAAATCTTGAAGGTTTTTTCTTAGTATATTTGATATCAATATCCCAAGCATTATAGTGTACTCTTCTATCTTTATAGACATGGAGAGAATTGAAAGCTGATTTTACACAATTATAATTGCTTTTCTTATCAAATATCTTAATAATTTCACCAAGGTCATTAAATACAACACGTAAATGTTCATTTTCAATGCTGTTATCTGTATAAGCTAGCTTAGCTTGTTCCTCGTTCGCCTTAGTCATAATTGCAGATGAAAAAGGCTTAGCATTGTAATTATACCAAGAATCTTGAACCTTAACATTACCACTTCTAGCAAAATCTATTGTATTTACCACAGTAGCCTCTGCATTAGGCTTAGTTAATTTGATAAATGCAGCCTGCTGCAACTTAAGTAATTTTTCCTCCAATTTTTTGTAGCTTACTTCAAGTTCATCATATACCCTCTGAATAGATGAACCGGGTAAGATATCATGAAATTGGTACAAGAGTACTTCTTTCCATATCTTATCAATTTCTGTCCTAGGATACTCAACCCCTTCCAAATTAAGTAGTGAATATAACCATTCAACATTATGAAGTAGTCTTTCCATTAATCGATTATTATATTTTGTTCTACTTTGAGTTGTGAATGTGCCTTGATGTTTCTCAAGATATAATTCGCCTTTATAATTAGGTAATTTATCCTTAAATACAGATAGTCTATCGAAGAAAGTTACAGATGTGCCAAATTCCAATTTAGGCAAATTAGACATTCCCCGCTGTCTCGAAAGCATATTAATATGGAACTCACCGGGTCCTGCTCCACCATCACCAACGCCAAAAGGCATATGTGCTACATTTGCAATCTTATTCTCAGCATAATTATTCTTAGTTTTCCTTAATGCAAAAGGGAAACCAGACGCATTATAAGTACCTAAAGGTGGCATATGTACTAATATATTGCTATTATCAAGCCCCTCCCAATTAAATGAATGGTATGGAAATTTATTGACTGTATTCCAACTTAGTTTGATAGTTAAGAAATTATCAACACCACATTTCTTCATTATCTGAGGCAGTGCAGCAGTATAACCAAAAACATCAGGTACCCATAGAATACCTATCTCTTTGCCGAACTCTTCACGGAAAAACTTCTTGCCATAATAAAACTGTCTGATTAGTGATTCTCCACCTGTAATATTTGTATCCGGCTCAACCCACATTCCGCCTTGAGGCTCAATGGAACCCGAAGCCACAGCTTGCTTAATCTTATTATATAGATTAGGTCTTGTTTCTTTCATCCACTCAAATTGTTGAGGTTGACTTGAACCATATATATAATCATCGTATTTATCTATATTTACTAAAGCATTTGAATATGTACGCTCTGCCTTTCTTTTAGTTTCTCTAATTGGCCATAGCCAAGCAAGGTCAAGGTGTCCGTGTCCAGTTGCAATAACAGTGAACTCATCTTTCGTTTCTTGACTAAGTTCTACCGCTAGTATCTCTCTAGCTTTCGCCACTTCTTCAATAGAAAGATTGCCTGAAGCTTTCTTAGCATTCTTCAAAGCCTCAAGTATAGATAAATAGTCTTTATCCTTTTCCTCCACACTAATAATATTGAAATAAAGTGCCATAAAATCATAATATAGACCGAAAATATCTTGCCTTGAATGACAAATATCAGCTCTCTTTAACTTAGACATGCCAGAGCTTTTGCCACCTAGACCATTATTACCAACTTCCACCCAAAAATCAACTTTCTTATCCTTAATACCAAGCTTATCAGCAGATACAATTCTCTTTCCTTTGATGGTTTGAAAAACATCTTCTGGACTCATAACATTAGTTATACCTTGTACAACACCATCATCATCCCAAACACAACCTTCTCCTCCCGTATTAATAATGGCAACCATATCAGAAGTTAAATCTTCTAGAAGCACACCTGTGAAATTAAACCAAGCACAATCGAACAAATCGCCCCATTTATACCCTTTTGTTACCTCTTTAAGAGGTTTGTCCATTCTATTAGCATATGGAATAGGTTCTTTTGATTCTATAACTTTAGCATCTAAAGATATAATAGGTTGATATATATTAGACCTAAGTCTATTCAAGTACATTACAAAACTAGGTTTTTTCATAAAATATGCTACGATATTTTTCACTTTATCACTCATGCTATTCCTCCAAGAATATAGAAGTGATAATATTATACTATATACGCCATAAATACGCAAGCTAAATTATAAATTGCTCTTGACAAATGGGCTAATATAGGTGCATAATTATTTTATAATAATATTAAGGAGAAATGATATGAAAACAGCAATAGTGTATTATACACAGAGTGGGACTAATGCTACGCTAGCTGAGATTTTAGCAGAAAAAGAAAGTGCTACAATGATAAAGCTAGCAATAGAAAATGAGAAAAAACCTTGTATGGCAAGGGATGCTTTTGCTGCAATAAGAGGTAAGTGTGCAATTTTGAAAAATGATATTAATTCGGATATCGCAGAATTCGATAAAATAAATCTCATTACCCCTAAATGGGCAGGCAAACCAGCAACTGCTATAAATACTTTTTTAAGAGATGCTGACTTAACTAATAAAGAAGTAGCTCTTTATGTAACACAACTTGATAAAAGACTAGAATCAGCCGAAAAAATGCTAAATGGTATGGCGGATAAAGTTACTGCTCAAGGAGGCAAGGTAATTTGCAAAAAAGCTTTACTAGGTGGCAATAGCAAAAAACCTATATCAAAAGAGGATTTAATCGCTCAGTTATGATTATAGAAATATAATAATCATAAAAAAAACAATATCAACAAATTTTATTAAGACAATAAATAATTTTACAAATGTTTTTATATGATTAACTAATATTAAAAAAGTTTATTCATTAACAAACATATCCTTATTACTTGTGTCATTTTATAGTTCTTGCTATAATACTAATAACGCAAGAAAAAACGCTTATTTTATGCTATTTAGGAGTATTATGCTTAAAGACGAAATAAACAAAAACAGTGTCAAACAAATGCTCGCCTATGGCTCTGCCGATATGTATCTTTATGGTTCGTATTTTGTTATTTCTTCTTATTTTCTAGTTTTTTTAACACTGGTACAAGGCATTAATCCTGCATACGCTGGACTTGCCATTATGATAGGCAAAATTTGGGACGCTATAAGCGACCCGCTTATGGCTATTATATATGAACGCACTAAGACTAAGCACGGCAAGAGCAGACCTTATTTCCTATTTGGTGCTATACCTGCATTTATTTCATTTGCTCTATTATGGTGGGCGCCCTCCTATGTAAGTACCGATATGGGCAAACTCATATATTTTACTATAGCATACATTTTGTATAGTACTTGCTATACTGTAATCTCTATACCATATGAAAGCTTACTCCCTCGTATGATAGATGATTATTCAATTCGAACCAATTATGTGTCTGTACGCTCAATTTTCGGAGCAATCGCAGGAGTCCTTTCAACGGGCGTATATGAACTTGTTATTTATTGGCAAGCTCGTGGAGAAAGCCTTACTCTAACTGCTGCACTAAAACCAAATTTCATTATAATGGGTATAATTCTTGGCACACTGTACGCTATCCCGCTATTAATTTCTTTTATGGGGACGAAAGAAAAACTTAGCCTTAACATCGCTAATAAAGTTTCAGTGAAAGAAGTACTGAAAGAATACAAACAAGTGCTAAGCAGTGCTTGCTATAGGAGATACCTTATCATACTAATCCTTTGTGCTTTTACTTGGGGATTATATAGTACAGGTATGATTTTCTTTGCATACGTTATACTTCCTACAGACTCATTTCTTCTAGGTATAAGTGTTGTAACTCTAATTATTACTATCAAGGGTATAACAGAAATGGGATTTTTCCCGATTAATGTCTACTTGATGAAGAAATATGTCAAGCAGAAACCTTATATAATAGATATACCTCTATTAATAATAGCAAGTTTAATAGCTCTCTTTATTCCAATGAATGCAAACCCGCTATACTTCCTTATCTCAATAGCTTTTGTTGGCGCAGGAAGCTCTTGCTTAGGTATTGTAACAAGCAACCTTCTTGCAGATTTACCTGATATAGATGAATTAATATACGGCAAAAGACGTGAAGGCTTTGCAATGGGATTATCAACATTTGCGAAAAAAAGTGTTGGAGGTATAACAATTTTCTTTGTAGGAGTTATTCTTGCCAAAAGCGGGCTTGACCAATCTGATCCTGAAAATGCAGTAAGAACCGTTTCTGCAATGTGGGGCGTTAAACTTGTATATTCCATTCTGCCACCTTTCATATGCCTAGCTATAATTATATTAGGACGAGCATATAAGCTTGATGGTAATAAACATAAGATTATCAAAGATATTATAGCAAGAAGAAAAATAAATGGTTATGTAAATTTAACTGAAGAAGAGTTGAATATTTGCGAAGATATTTCAGGAAAAAAATATCTTAACCTTTGGATAAGCTCAATTGAAGACATCTCTCCACAAAAAGAAAATGAATAGAATACTTATTAGAATCGATTAAGCCAACTTTTATAATTATTGATAATTCTGTTTTTCAATTTTGCTTTTCAATATTATGTTCAATTATAATAATATCTTAAACAATACAATCATATATTATAAATGAAAAAGTTTGTCATTATTTTCACGTTATAAGTTGGGCTTATAACGTGTATAATCAATGGCACTTGCTTATAACCCCTGTTTTTGTTGGTCATTTCGACTTATTATGCTAAAATTACTTAAAATACAATCAATGGAGTTTATATATGGAAAAAAAATATGTTGCACAAGTTTTAGAACAAATCAAAAAGAAAAACCCTGCTGAGCCAGAATTTATACAAGCTGCTACTGAAGTGTTACATTCTCTTCAACCTGTTCTTGCTAAACACCCTGAGTTTCAAGAGGCTGGAATTTTAGAACGAATTACTGAACCAGAAAGGGCTATTATGTTTCGAGTGCCATGGATTGATGACAATAACAAAGTTCAGGTTAATCGTGGATTTAGAATTCAATTCAGTTCCGCAATAGGACCATATAAAGGAGGTCTACGTTTTCACCCTTCAGTCAATCTAAGTATTATGAAGTTCTTAGGTTTCGAGCAAATTTTCAAAAATTCACTTACTGGCTGTCCTATCGGTGGAGGTAAAGGTGGCAGTGATTTTGACCCTAAAGGTAAGTCCGATTATGAAATTATGCGTTTCTGCCAAAGTTTTATGACTGAGCTTGCTAAGTATATTGGAGCATATGTTGATATTCCAGCAGGAGATATAGGTGTTGGCGGAAGAGAGATTGGATATCTTTATGGTCAATACAAAAGAATTTCAGGATTATCAGAGGGTGTTCTTACGGGCAAAGGCTTGTATTATGGAGGTAGTTTGGTTCGCACACAAGCTACAGGTTTTGGACTCGTATATCTTGTTGATGAAATGATCAAGTCAAGAGGCGAAGGCTATGAAGGTAAGAATATCGTTGTATCAGGAGCCGGCAATGTAGCAATATATGCAACAGAAAAAGTTCAACAATTAGGCGGAAAAGTTGTTGCACTTAGCGATTCCAATGGCTATATATATGATAAGAATGGTATTGATATCCATACTGTCAAGCAGATTAAAGAAGTAGATAGGAAGAGAATTAGTGAGTATGTCAAAATTCATAAAACTGCTAATTATTATGAGGGTGGCAATATCTGGGAAATACCTTGTGATATAGCACTTCCATGTGCTACTCAGAACGAACTTAATAAAGCAAGTGCATTAACCCTAATTAAGAATGGTTGCATAGCTGTTGGAGAGGGTGCTAATATGCCTACCACAATAGAAGCTACTAATCTATTCTTAGAAGCAGGTGTTTCCTTTGCACCCGGTAAAGCTGCTAACGCAGGCGGTGTTGCAACTTCTGCTCTTGAAATGAGCCAAAATAGTCAGAGGATAGCTTGGTCATTCGAGAAAGTTGATAATAAATTGAAAGAAATAATGGTTAATATATACAATCAAATAAATAATATGAGCATTGAATATGGACAGAAAAATAACTTCGTAGCAGGTGCAAATATTGCAGGATTTATGAAAGTTGCAAGTGCAATGTTATCTCAAGGTATTGTATAGTAATATTCAATATTCACTAATTATATAACATATCTAAGGACTAGCTTATTGCTAGTCCTTCTTAATATTTTTTCATTATAATATGACTACTTTGTTATATTTGTGAATTTCTTAACAAAATTACATAAAATATCTATTTTGGACTTGACAAACATTAAATTAGTTAGTATACTTACTATTATAAATATAAGAAAGCAAGGAGAACTCAATGAAAGAACAGAGAATTAAACAAATAATAGATTTTACTTTCGAGTTTCGTAGAGGATTTTCGCAGTTTATAGAGAAAAAAACCGGACTGACATTTGCACAGTGGCGTGTAATGAAAGTAATAAAAGCTAATGAAGGAATAATCACAGCTAAAGAAGTGGCAGATATCTTGAATTCAGATAGAGTGACTACTAGCGATATAGTTAATAGGCTTGAAAAAAAGAATTTTATAAACAAGATTATAGATGTCAAAGATAAGAGAAAAAAACTACTTAATATAACCGAATATGCACATACTTTCTGCAAGAATGTTATGTGCCTTGAAGAACAGTATATCAATCAATTATTAGCGAATACTAATTCTACTGAAGCTGAAGATTTTTTTAGAATTATGGATTTAATGAAAGAAAATATAGAAGATAACAAAACGGAGGTCTAATATGAAAATATTAATTGTTGGAGGAGTAGCAGGCGGAGCGGGTGCGGCTGCTAGACTAAGAAGAATAAATGAACAAGATGAGATAATAATGTTCGAGAAAACACCATATATCTCTTATGCGAATTGCGGTCTACCCTATTATTTGAGTGGGGTAATTAAGGATAGGGAGAAATTACTGGTAGAAACAGTAGAAGGTATGTCTAAGAAATTTAACTTAGATGTCAGAGTTAATAGTGAAGTTATCGCTATTGATAAAGTTAATAAGACTGTAGAAGTCCATGACCTCAAAGCGAACAAAAAGTATACCGAAAGCTATGATAAACTAATACTTTCGACTGGTGCAAATGC
>CAZKXV010000021.1:0-14430 GCA_964556835.1 uncultured Clostridia bacterium | reverse complement strand
TCACAAAACCCCTTTGATACTCAATTTATCAAAGGGGTTTGTCTACAGTCTGAGCCCATATTGAATAATATGGGCTTTTGTATGGTGATAAAGTCATAAAGATTATGATATTTGAGTATAGGTGCGTTAAAATGATATTTTTATTATACAATTTGATTAAAAATATTATTAAAACAGCATACTAGTATTATCATCTACAAGGAGGAAAATTTTATATGTATAAAACAGGTCAAAAACCAGGCAAGAGCATTTATACTTGTACAAATTGTGGCCAGAAAGTTAATTTGAATGACAATACTGATGTATTACCACCATGCCCAAATTGTACTAATACCACTTATAACAAATAAATTTATTATATTTTTTTATAAAAATGGAAGTCAAATTTATTAAACAAACCAGTCTTATGAGGCCGGTTTGTTTTTTCTATATTTTCTGGGGCTTATTATATTATAATTTATGCCTTTATTTTATGCTAAGCCGAAATAACCAATTGCGTTATTATAACTTATTCCCTTAACTAGGTTGACTAAAAGTCTTAAGTCGTTGGGGTACTCGCCAGCTATTACCAGTTCTGCTATATGATTGCATAATATTCTTCTGAAATACTCGTGCCTAGTATAGGAGAGAAAACTTCTAGAATCTGTGAGCATTCCAATAAATGAGCCTAAGTGACCAAGAGATGAATAGTCATTTAACATTCTTATAATGGAATACTTGTTGTCAGCAAACCACCATGCCATACCAAGTTGCATTCTAGCCTTTTCGCTTGCAAAGTTGCCTAACATAGTAGCTACTATATAATTGTCGTTAGGGTTCAAATTATATACCATAGTCTTACCCAGTAATCCCTCAATGGTTAGAATATCAAAAAGTTTAGTCAATCCATCAATATATGGTTTAGTAGAGATACTATCACAGCCGATATCTGCACCTAAAGTATCAAATAAAAGAGAATTATTGTTACGAGAAGCTCCTACATGAATTTGAACTGCAAGTCCCCTTGTATAGTATTCTCTAAGTAGGGAAAGAGTCATAAAGCTTGCAAATTGTAATCTTTCAGAAGCGGTTAAATTCTCTTGATTCATTGCTTTGTTATATATTCCAGTTGCTGTGATAAGGTCACAATCTATATATGTAAAGCCATCAATACCCAAATCGCACACAATTGCCCCTAAGGCTACAAATCGGTCTAATTGGATATTTAGCCTTGCAATCATATCACTAAGGTCGGCAATCTCGCCGCCAGTTACTGATGCTAGTTTGTGGATTGTAGTTAAGTCCAAGAGAATAATTTTATCTGCTCTAAAAGCGGGCAAGACTTTTGCCTTAAAAGACTTATCCTCAGCTAACAATTGATGCCACTTAAGGTCGCAGTATACTTCTTCGGTAGTTACAATGCTAGTAACATTAAATTGCGAAATGGCTTCTCTAGGGGAGTAATTATTTTGTGCAATAAATGCTTCAGCTTTCTCCCAAATCATTGGAGCATTTCTAAGAGTGATAGTGTCTGAAATATTGAAACAACGAAGCAGTTCCAAATGTGACCAATGATATAGTGGTGAATCTATAGCAAGTTCAAGTGTAGCACAGTACTTTAAGAAAGATTCATATTCATCGGATACATTGGTAATATATTTTTCAGGGACTCCATTTAATCGCATTAAACGCCATTTGTAATGGTCTCCTTTAAGCCAAACAGCATAAATGCTTTGGAATGTCTCGTCATTGTATATTTCCTCTGCCGACAAATGGCAATGATAATCGCAAATTGGCAAATTCTTGCATTGTGAAAATAATTCAACAGCAATTTCACTTCTTAGCATAAAAGCATCTTTGATAAATCCCATAATTTGTCTCCTATATTTCTGACATTATATCATTAATGAGGGGTCATGTCTATTACATATATATATCGTGATATTTCAAATATTATTATTTTCATTTGACATTAGGATATAAATGTGGTATTATTCAATAGTATTGAGGTGGATATGGCGAAGAATTTAGTATATTATCAAAGTAAAGATGAAACGGTTGATTTCCATCATTCGATAGGATTACTTGAGGGTGATGAAAAGTTCAATAGCAAGCTACACAAGCATAATTGCTATGAAATCATTTATGTTATAAATGGTAAAATTTCCCATTACATTGAAGGCGAAAAATATATTCTTACTCCGGGAATGTTGGTTATTATTAACTATTCAGAATTGCATATGTTGACTGATGTCAAAGAGGATTATGAGAGAATGGTGCTCCATATCTCACGCGACTTAATTATGCCTTTTAAGACAGAAGATTATGATTTGTTTGAGTCGTTTAAGCTTAGAGAACAGGGGCATAGGAATATAATTGGCGATGCTGATACAAAGAAATATAAGTTTTCTTATTATTTCAAGAAGATACTAAATATCATTTCAGAAGGAGCCCCTGAACAAGATTTGCTTATAAAATGTATAATAATTGAAATGTTAATTTGTGTTAATAAAGTTTATCTTGCAGGTAGAATGATAGATGCGGAGCAATCTAATAATCCAGTAAAAGAGGTTTTCAAATTCATTAATAATAATTTGACTGATAACTTATCACTAGATAAAATTTGCAAGCATTTATATGTCACTAAAACATATCTTTGTCATATTTTCAAGAAAAGGACAGGCGTATCCATTATACAATATATTAATAATAAGCGAGTAATGCTAGCAGATGAAATGATATCTAACGGAATGCCATCTACTAAAGCTTGTGTTGAGTCGGGGTTCAAGAATTATAGTAATTTCTATAAATCATATACAAAGATTATGGGGCACTCCCCTACAGGAAAGACAAATAATAGTATTGTCGTAAATAATAATAGTAAAGAGGTAATAGGGCATGATTAAAGAAAAAATTATATCCAAATTATTGGATTGTGGAATAGTAGCAGTTGTTCGTGCGGAAAGCATAGAGGAAGCAGAGAAAATAGCAGAAGCATGTATAGCTGGAGGAGTAGCGGGAATAGAGTTAACTTTCACCGTACCCAATGCAGATAAGATAATTGCTAGCATGGCAGCGAAATATAGCAAGGGCGAGATAATTATAGGAGCAGGCACGGTGCTTGACCCAGAAACAGCCCGTATCGCCATCTTAAATGGTGCTGAGTTTATTGTAAGCCCAGCAACTAATTTAGATACCATTAAGCTATGTAATAGATATAGAGTTCCTGTTATGGCTGGAGTAATGACACCTACGGAAGCAATTACGGCTATGGAAGCAGGTTCGGATATATTGAAAATCTTCCCCGCTGGATTATTTGGACCTAAGGTAATTAGCAATTTCTTAGCACCCTTGCCACAAGCAATGCTTATGCCTACAGGCGGAGTAAGCATAGATAATGTGGCAGAATGGATTAATGCAGGAGCTGTAGCGGTTGGAGCAGGAAGTTCTTTGACTGAAGGCACAGCTGAAGAAATCACAGCTCGTGCGAAGAAATTTATTTCGGCAATCAAAGTTGCTAGAAAGGATAAATAAGAGGCTAGAAGAAAGATGGGAATTTTCAAATTAAGAGAAAATGCGAAATATGATATTATTTCTATGGGCGAGATTATGCTTAGGCTAGATCCAGCAGAGGGAAGAATTAAGACAACCAGACATTTCAATGTATGGGAAGGTGGCGGAGAATATAATGTCGCTAGAGGACTTAGAAGATGTTTCAATATGAAAGCTGGGGTCATTTCTGCACTTGCAGAGAATCAAGTTGGTAGATTGGTAGAGGACCTTATCTTACAAGGTGGAGTTGATACTGAGTTTATTAAGTGGTTCGAATATGATGGTGTTGGGAGAACCGTTAGAAATGGTTTGAATTTCACAGAGAGAGGTTTCGGTTTGAGAAATGCTCTTGGAGTATCGGATAGAGGAATGAGTGCGGTTTCTCAATTGAAAGCGGAAGATATAGATTTTGAATATATTTTCGGTGAATTAGGAGTTCGTTGGTTCCATACAGGAGGCATACTAGCAGGATTAAGTGATACCACTCCTGACCTAGTTTTAGAAGCTGTTCAAATTGCTAAGAAATACGGCACAATAGTTTCATATGACTTAAACTATCGCCCGAGCTTATGGAAGTCTAATGGCGGTATGAAGAAAGCACAAGAAATTAATAATAAGATTGCACCATTTGTAGATGTAATGATAGGCAATGAAGAAGATTTTACAGCCTGTTTGGGTTTTGAAATGGAGGGCAATGATTTTTCGGGAAAGCTTAATATAGCTAATTATGAGAAAATGATAAAAAAAGTTGTTGCTAAGTTCCCTAATTTCAAGGTAGTAGCAACGACCCTTAGAGGCGTAAAGACCGCAACAATTAATGATTGGTCAGCTATAGCATACTGTAATAATGAGTTGGTGAAAGGTATGCAATTAGATGACCTTGAAATATTTGATAGAGTAGGTGGCGGAGATAGTTTCGCAAGCGGTATAATATACGGCATTTTGTGTGGGTATGATATACAGAAGTCGTTAAATTATGGCATAGCACACGGTGCGCTTGCTATGACAACCGCTGGTGATACAACTATGGCATCTAAGTCAGAAGTAGAAGCTGTGATTAGTGGAAAAGGCGCAAGGGTTATTCGATAGCAAAGGTGTCTAATACAGAAATTATATAGAAATTGCCCACTATTAATAGTGGGCAATTGTCGTATTTACTATTATGTATAATCTTAGTTAGTCTGCGGTATATCCCCAAACTACAGGGATTGAGTCAGGATTCCAGTCAGTTGCCCATTCGCTTGGTTGAGATGCTACTTCGCAATTAATAACAGTTAGCGAAGTGCAATCATTGAAAGCATTGGAATAAATAGATGTAACACTATTTGGGATTGTTACTGAATTTAATGCAGTGCAGTCATTGAATGCGTATGAATTGATAGTAGTTAGTGTATCCGGAAGAGATATAGTTTCTAATGAATCACAATTGGAAAACGCAAAATCTTTTATTTCTGTTAAATCATCTGAATATACTACGGTAGTTAAGCTCCTGCAATTATTGAAAGTGTACTCAGGGATAATAGTAATAAAATCGGGTATTGTTACTTCTGTCAAAGATGTACAATTCATAAATAGACCATCACCAATTGAACCTACGCTGTCAGGTAATATTATACTAGTTAGATTTGAGACAAAAGCGAAAGCGCTATCGCCTATAATAGTAACTCCTTCGGATATAGTAATGCTTGTCAAAATATCATTTAAGAAAAAAGCATTATCAGCAATTATCTCAACAGAAGAAGGAACGACAAAGGAAGCACCAGTTTTGCTAGAAGGGAATTGAATTAATTTGGTCTTATCAAAATTATAAAGAACACCAGAAACTGAAGAGTAATCTTCGTTATCAGCTGCGACATTAATAGATTCTAAAGCACTGCAGTAATGGAAAGCATCTATTCCGATATAAGATGTTGATGCAGGTATATTAATGTTCTCAAAAGCTGTCATAAAGAAACTGCCAATGCAAAGTGTTAATAATGATTCGGGTAAACTTATAGAAGTTAAAGATAAACATCCACTAAATACAACAGCGCCAATATGCTTTAATGAGTTAGGTAAGGAGTGCTATACATCCAGCAAAACTGGAATAAGGGATATAAATTATAGAGTTAGGAATAATGATAGAAGCAAGATTGCTACAGCTAGCGAAAGCGCCTGCTCCTATATCAGTAACAGTATCAGGAATAGTAATACTTTCGACATTAATATTGCTGAAAGCATATGCTCCAATTCTTGTGATAGAGTTGGATATTGAATAAGTAACTTCAGGTTTTCCTATAGGATATGAAATAAATTCTGTACCATCTAGACTTAATAGACAACCTTCTAAAGACGAATAAGATTGGTTCTCTGATGCTACTATAAACTCAGTTAAACTATTACAGTCAAAAAATGCTTTTTCGCCAATTGCTGTGACTGAGGCGGGTATTGTAATAGATGTTAATAATCCTTTGTTCTTGAAAGCAGAAGATGAAATATATTTGACAGTATTTGGAATTTCGACGGTTGAAGCGGAAATATTGTTGTAAGAAAGTAATACGCCATCACCAACAATAACAAATTCATCTGTTTGAGTTGCTAACCAAGAAGTCCCTCTAAATGAGTCAGCTCCAATTTCGATAACAGTATTAGGAATAGTAATAGTATTATAGGAGGAATTAGTTATAATACTTGGTGCAATTCTCTTAACTGTGTTAGGTATATTTAGGCTTGTTTCAACTCCTGTAGGTATATAATCAAGAAGAATACCATCGCCCTCTATAACATACCCTTGAGTTTGGAAATCCAGCCAATCCGTATTAGTAAAGGCTCTTGCTCCAATGTAAGTAACGCTACTTGGTATGGTTACAGACATTAAATTTGTGCAATTATTGAAAGCATCTGAACCAATATAAGTTACCCCCTCTGGGATTACAATACTTGTAATAGTTTCATTGTAAGCGAAAGCTCCATCCGCAATTTCCGTAATATTAGCAGGTATAATAGGGCTAGGGAATAAATCTTCTCCTGAATAAGCAATAAGAATATTATCCTCAATCACATAGCAATCTTTTGTAATTTCTTCAACAATTTTGACTATAATATCTTCAATCAAACCAGCGCAAGCGAATAGCGAAGTAGATAGAACAATAATGATTATTATAACAGCAAAGAGCTTACTAAATATTTTCTTATTCATAAAAAAATTCTCCTTAATCCCTATATTTAGGAATCATAATATTATTGTACAGCAAAAGAATAAGTCTGTCAAATTATTGTTTGGAGCAAAGCACTTAAGAAATATAAATTGCCCGCAAATAAATTGCGGGCATAAGGATAAACTTAAGATATTATGTATAGTTTTCTATACAATAACTTCTATTCCTGTGAACATTTTGCCGAATAGATTAGCCCATTTTTCAGGATAGAAATCGTAATAACTTATACCTTTTTCTTCTCTTAATTTTATGTATTTTGGATTGTTACACCAAATCATTGACGGAATACCGATTATTAATAAATATAAAGGACCTAATATTAAGGATTGGATAGTATGACCATATTCGTGACTTTTGACGCTAGTAAACCATTTATCACCACGGGTTGCATTGACGAAAATAAACATTCCGAGAGAAACACCACCAAATTTTTCTGTATGATGAACTAGTATAGCGCCGTGAAAAAATTCTTTCTTGCATTTGCGGTATTTAGTGAGTATAAGGAATAACCCCATTAAACTTTGAATAACACCCCAAGTCCATTGCAGTATAATATATGGTATACTCTTGATTATTTTCATAGTAAGGGCTCCTTAATATAGTTAATAGGCTTATATTCTATCATAAATTTACAGAACTTGCAAATAGTGACTTTTAAGATATATTAGATATAGTTGCATGGAAAAGAATGGATTATATATAATAAGAAATCACAGAGATAAGAGTAATACAAAAAAGAGAATACATAATGTCAGCTATTTCAGCGAACTAATTCATCAACCATTTGTTTCTAGAAATTTTGTGTTCGGGCAATTCTAATGCAAGCCTTTCAATCTCTTTTGTCGCATAATTAGCTATACGCTCCCTTTCCTTTCTAGGAGTATTTTGGGGGTTATATTTAACTGGTTTGCCAACCGATATAATATTCAAACTGTTGCAAATGTAAGCGGGAAAGAATTCTAGTCTTCGACCTGTTTCTTTGTAATAGTATTTCGCAGATAAGACAAAACCGTCTTGAATTTCTTTGATATAGTTATATTTCTTTAAGTCGTTGTTTGTTTCGGGGTAAATAATTACATCTTTTCCGCTAATCAACGTCTCATTAGTTTTCGCAAGGGTTTCTCTAAGTCGCATATCTCTGTATACAGGAATTATTTCTAAGCTCCGCATTACTGATGTTAAAACAGGTGTTAGAAATATACTTATGATTTTTCTTATTAATAGACTGTTTGAGTTTAGAACATTTTTTTCGAGATATTTAGGTAGCCCTTTTGTATGTACCATTTGAGCATTTGCCCAAATCCTGTGTTTTCTTGGGTAATTGCTAATAAAATCAATTGTTCCAAATTGGTAGGGTTCATTTGCAATAATTGCAATGCCCTTATTTTCGGGTAATGGGCTAGTATACCTAATTTCCATTTTATCACTCTTAATTTTAGATACAAGCATAAAAATACCCTTAGAAAATATGTAAAAATGTTTTCTAGAATAGAAAGGTTTTGATGATGAATAGTATCTTTGCATATTGTGCTTACATCCTCTTGGTGATATTTTATGTAACAATAATATACATTATTACAAATAATTATACAATATTCTTTATCGTTTGTACAGTATATATTGCAAAACTGTACATTTATGAATATTAGTTTAGTTATAATGTTCTTGTATATTCTATTAAGAATTAGAGTAAGTGCTGGATAGGTTTAATTATTTTTTCAACGCTTGAGAAAGGTCAGTTTCTCTGTTTTCTATTAAGTCTTTAACAAAAAGTGCTCTAATATATCCTCTATCAAAATTTGTTGAATGCACATAGAACCCTTTGCCATAGTAATATCTTGCTAATCTGTAATACTTGGAATTGGTATGCAGTGCAACTTTTATAATATTATTTGAGTTGCATTCATCTATAGCTTTCTGTAGTAAATCTGCTCCAACTCCTTGATTATGTTCATCGGGAGTTACGGCAAATCGGGATATATAAGCGAGTTCGGGAGTGAGGTAAGATAATCTAATACTACCTATTAGATTACCATTATCTCCATAAGCAATAAATACAGACTTAGTCTCAATCTCAAGCTCTACCTGTTCTAACGTTTCTGCTAGGGCAGAGAAGTAAGGATTTGCTGTAGTGATTGTATCACGATATATAATAAATGCTTTTTTTGTTATTGCAAGGATATTGCCTGCATCTTTCTTTTCAGCTTTTCTAATTATCATTTTTTCTAACCCTTTTTTATCATTGTGCCTATACCCTTATCGGTAAATATCTCAAGCAATATAGGATGTGGCACTGTGCCATTGATTATATGTGTGCGGTGTATTCCTTGTTCTACGCCTTTGATACAGCCCATAACTTTTGGTATCATTCCGCCTGTAATTACACCTGATTTAATAAGTTCTTTTACCATAGTAATTGTCATCTCTGGAATAACGCTATTTTCATCATCTGGGTTAGCTCTTACTCCATCAACATCAGTAAGAAACATTAGTTTTTCCGCTTTTAATGCGGCAGCAACTTCGCCAGCTACTATGTCTGCATTGATATTATAGCTGTTTCCCAATTCATCAGTGCCAACACTTGCAATAACAGGTATAAATTCGTCTTTAGAAAGCATTTCAAGCACTTTAGTATTTATTTTCACAACATCACCGACATAGCCTAAATCATTTTCTGACTCTTTTTTCTTAGCCATAATAAGGCGGCCATCTTTGCCGCTAAGTCCAATAGCTTTGACATTTAATATATTTAATTTGCTTGTAATATCTTTATTGATTTTGCCACAAAGAACCATTTGTACTACTTCCATTGTTTCTTTGTCGGTTACTCTAAGACCATCTATGAAAAGAGGTTTTATGGATAGTCTTTCTAGCATATCGTTAATACTAGGACCACCACCATGTACAATAATAGGATTTACTCCAATAATTTTCAAGGTGGCAACATCTTCAAGAATTGTGCGAGTTGCAAACTCATCATTCATTACGTGTCCACCATATTTAATTACTACTGTTTTGCCGCTAAGTCTATTTATATAAGCTAAAGCTTCAGTTAGCATATTGGCTTTTTCTATCATCTGTTCTCTATTTTCCATTTTCACTCCTATATGTGCATTGGTTGAGATTTGAGTCCGATATTTTCAGCAATACCAAACATCACATTCATATTCTGCACCGCTTGTCCGCTAGCTCCCTTTATTAAGTTATCTATAGCAGATATTATTATTAGTCTTCCAGTTCTTGTGTCCATTACATATCCTATCTTAATATAATTACTTCCACGAACTTGCTTGAGTTCTGGCAAGTCGCCATCTTCTCCTAGTATTACAAACTGTTCGCTTTGATAGTATTTATTATATGCAGACTTAATATCTTTTTCTGTAACTCCCTTGAGCGGTGTTGTACATATTGTAGTTAATATGCCACGATTGACAGGAAGTAGATGTGGAGTAAATTGAATTATGATATCTGAGCCGGCAGCTACAGAAAGCTTTTCTTCAATCTCTGAAGTATGTCTATGAGTGCCTATTGCATAAGCGGAATAGTTCTCGTTTGTTTCCGTATAGCTTCCAGCAAGTGTCGCTTTGCGACCTGCTCCAGTCACGCCACTACTTGCATTTATTATAATATTATTGTTATCAATTAGCCCCATCTGAATTAGTGGATAGAGGGGCATAATTGAAGCCGTTGTATAACAACCGGCATTAGCTATTAGATTTGCAACCTTAATGTCTTCTCTGAATAATTCAGTTATCCCATAAACTTTCTTAAGTTCGGGGTGAGGGTGTGTTACTTTGTATACTTTCTCATATGTCTGAATGTTATCGTACCTATAATCGGCAGAAAGGTCTATAACCTTTACACCACGTGCTATAAATTCTGCAGCAGCTTCAGCACTAGCAGCATGAGGGAAAGCACAGAAAACCACATCGCTATCTGCTGCAATAAGGTCATAATCTAATGCCGAAAACGTGTAATCTTTATAATCATGCATTCCGCTATATAAGTCTGTAACTTTCTTGCCTACATTGTTAGGGCTTACAAGGTGCATAACATTAACTTGGTCGTGTAATGAAAATATTTTTAATAGTTCTACTCCGGTATAACCACTTGCACCTATTATACTAGCTTTTATCATACTAACTCCTCTTCTTGAAATCTCATAAATGTGTTAAGTTTTACGCCTTTCCACAGAATCCTTTATCAATCAAGTTGAAGATATTATAATAGAAATAGCAAGTAATGTCTAGTAATTTGACTTGTCCTATATATTATAATGTATATTTTGTGTATATTTTATGTATACTCTGTATAATTATGCAAAATTGTAGAAAAAACAAAGAATGTAACTATAAATACATAAGACTATAATAAAAATGGCACAAAAGAATGGCTTGTAATTTGCATTTTATTGTGCTATTCTTTATTTGAGATAGGAAGAATATTTCTACCTAAATTATAGTTAAAGGATAATTAATGAGGAATAATAATAATTGGTATAGGCTCGATAATATGGCGAAAATGTATCCTATTTTGGCTACTCCTCGTACTGAAAGTTTATATAGGTTGTCAGTAAATCTGACTGAAGATATTAATCCGGAATTGCTACAAATAGCGCTTCAAGATATTTTGCCTCGCTTTCCTTCTATGAAAGTGAAATTAAGACGAGGTATTTTCTGGTATTTTTTTGAAGAGAATGACAATAAGCCTGTTATTTTCAAAGATGATGGCATAGTTCTTAAGAAAATTGATAGGAAGAAAAACAGACATTATTTATTCAGGGTGTTGTATTACAATAGTAGACTTGCGGTTGAGTTTTTTCATGTAATTAGCGATGGAAAAGGTGCAACCGAATTTGTAAAATGTTTGACTTATCGTTATCTTGAGCTTACAGGCAAAGAATTTCATATGCGGGATAATATACTGCATTATTCTGATAGTCCTAAGCCTGAAGAATTAGAAGATAGTTTGGAATCAAACGCAGGTAATATTTCTTATAGAAGTATGATTAATAAAGTTAGAGGTGAAATAAAAATCCCTCCAACTTTCAAAGTGCCCTCGCCTATCTATAATTTGCCGGGTTTTGGAGTAATTGATGCTACTATGGATACAGAGGCATTGCTTAAGGCAGCTCGTTCAAGAGATATTTCCATTACCGTTTATTTAAGTGCCGTTTTGCTTTATAGCGTGTACAAGAATTATAAAATGCCCGAAATAGAAAAAGTTCTATCAATTTTTATTCCTATTGACTTAAGAAAGTTCTACAATTCACATACTTTGCGTAATTTTGTTACTTATTCTAGGGCAGGAATAATATGTTCTTCTAGTAGTGAATATGAATTAGAAGATTTTATAAGAACAGTTGAGGACAATCTTAAGCAGAATGTGAATAAGGAGAAATTTGATGATACTTTAATGGGGATGTCAATGATAAGCAATTTCATTCCATTTAGATTACTCCCTCTACCTATAAAATACTTTGCCATGAAGATAGGGCGAATGTTTGCTAATCATACAAGGCATACAGTTATTATATCAAATCTCGGCAAGACTTACTTTCCGCAAGAAACTTTGCCATTTATAAAAAGTATAGGAGTCAACGTGAACGTTGTCAAAAATACTCCATTATCTTTAGGAGTAGCTACCCTTGAGAATACAACTAGATTGGTTTTCACCACAATGCTTAGGGATAATGTTGTAATTAAAGAATTTTTTGGTATTCTTGCCGATGATGGAATTAGTATTGATGTAGAAAGTAATTTAAGGGAGGATGAGCGTTATGTATTGTGATAAATGCAAGGTTAATATCACTTATACTACAGATACCTGTCCTCTTTGTAGGGGCAGAATTTCAGATACTTTAGAATTAAGTAGCCCCAATTATCCACGAAGAGACAGTAAATTTCGGTTTCCGCTTAAGTATTCTTTTTCTAGGTTATATCTCACAATTGCTATATTTCTTTATGCTCTGATGCTTATCCTTGATTTATTTATTTCTCCCAATTATGGCTGGTCGCATATTGCAGGTATTTGTTTGCTGTATGCTTACGTCTTGATAAGGCATACTATTATTGCAAATGAAGGAAGTGCGGGGAAAATATTATTACAAGGAATTATGGTCGGGTTTATAGTTCTTGTTGTGCAATATTTTTTTCATGATAGGGGTAACTGGGGATTCAATTACGTATTGCCCGTTATACTTATGGGAAACTGTGTAGGTCTTTGGCTGGCTTCAATAATTAGAAAGGTGCGTTATGGTTCTTATTCATTCTTTTTATTGATTGCAGGACTCCTTGCCCTTCTTCCTTTATTGTGGTATGATTTGGGAATTAGTAATATAGTTTGGCTTGCTATAACCTGTGCCGTAGTCGGTGGACTAACTATCATTTTGGTCTTATCGATATTTGGTAAAAGGGTTTGGAATGAATTGAAAAAGATTATTCATATATAAATATCTTTTTAATAATGCTAGTATATGAGGTAGTTTAATGACAAACAAGAAAAATATTGACAGTACAATGATAGAGGAAATGTCTGTGGAAGAATTGCAGGCTTTATCAATTGAAGCTGGACAAGAAATAGATAATCCAAGCAAGAAATCCAACAAGAAAACTTATTTTGCAATTATATTTATATTAGTAAATATTGGCACAATTGCCATTATGCTAGGTATCGAGCTTGGCAAAGGCAGAATGTCCAACTTTGGCGATGCTATGGCTATAATAAGTAATAATGTTATATGGCTTTGGGGTGCAATTTTTGTCTGGGTAATAAAGAATCTGTTAGATAGCTTATGTTATCTTATACTTATTAAGAGAACGACAGGAGAGATAAGGATATTTCTGGCTATTAAGATAGCCATACTTGGCAAATATGGTGATGGCATTACGCCTATGGCAACAGGCGGACAACCTTTTCAAGTTTTTTATTTGCACAAATATAATATCCCGATTTCAGATTCTGTCAGCATTCCATTGACTCGTGTAACAACAAGAATTATAGGGTATGACCTGCTTATGTTTTTATTCTTTATTTTCTTTGCACAACAAGGCTCAAGCTTAGTGAAAGGCATTGCATATTTTGGATTATTTTTAAACTCTTTAGGGCCTGTTGCAATTCTACTTTTTGCTTTCAATCCAAAATGGTGCTATAAAATAACAGGTATTATTATAAATCTTCTTCATAGATTTATGATAATAAAGAATCCAGAAGAAACCACTGTAAGATATCTAAAAAAAGTAGAAGAGATGACAACTTCTATTAGAAATTTTTCCAAGTCGAAACATATATTTATAGGATTAGTACTTATTTCTATGGTAGAAGTTCTTTGTCTAACTTCTGTCCCATATTTTGTTGTTAAGGCATTTGGAGGCGGAAATGATGTTGCATGGCTATTTATGGCGGTATCTGCTATGTATGTAACTGCTTCAGCTTTAGTATCCCCTACTCCCGGCACAGCAGGTGCTGCGGAAGCCTCTTTCTATGGTATTTTCGCAGGTATAATTGCAGGCAATCTAATTTTCTATGTGGTTATGCTATGGCGTATAATCACTTATTATAGTATTATGGTAGGGGGCTTTTTCTTAATGATTTTTGAATCAATATTTAGGAAAAAGAAAGATGTTGATAAAATAGATGAACTTAGGGGCAGAATGACTAATCGACTAAGAAAGATGACTGAGAAAATTAATGATATTACTCA
>CAZKXV010000020.1:0-14932 GCA_964556835.1 uncultured Clostridia bacterium | reverse complement strand
GAGAGCATTAGAGACGGCTCAATAATAATAGATAATGGCGGTATTGGATACTTCTTTAATGTATCTAATAACTGCTTATCTCGTATAGGTAAGTTTGGGGATACTGTTAAGATGTATGCTTTTCTTAATGTGCGAGAAGATGATATGAGTTTATTTGGTTTCTATTCTGCTAACGAAAGAGAAATGTTTCTTAAGTTGAAATCTGTTTCAGGCATTGGCGGAAGATTAGCTATGTCAGTACTTTCAGGTATGAAACTCGAAACTCTTACCGAAATAATCATCTCTAAAGATGTGAAAACACTATCTACTATCAAAGGTGTAGGCAAGAAAACTGCTGAGCGAATAATCGTTGAGATATCAGGTTCGCTTACAAATGCAGATAGTGACGGAATAACATTGATTGATACAGATAACAGTGATATTGCAGATGCAATAGAAGCATTAGTGAGTATGGGAATTCCTAGACAGAATGCCTATAGTGTAATATCAAGAGCTAAAGAACATACCAGCGATACAGGGCAATTGGTGAAATATGCTCTAAAGGAACTATACAAATAATATGGAAGATAGATTAATTACAAGTACAAGAAAACGTGGTGAAGCGGATATTGAATTAAGTCTAAGACCCAAAGCTATATCCGATTATGTCGGACAAGAGAAGTTGAAGGCTAATTTATTGGTGTATATCAAAGCGACCAAGCAAAGAAATGAACCTCTTGACCATTTATTGTTATATGGACCTCCGGGGCTTGGTAAGACTACTCTAGCGCATATTGTTGCTAATGAATTAAATGCTCAAATCAAAATTACTTCAGGTCCAGCAATAGATAGAGCAGCAGACCTTGCTGCAATTCTTACAAACTTAAATGAGGGTGATATAATATTTATAGATGAGATACATAGATTAAATAGAGCAGTAGAAGAAATATTGTATCCCGCTATGGAAGATTTTGCACTTGACATTATAGTTGGAAAAGGACCCGGAGCTAGGAGTGTGCGTATTGATTTGCCAAGATTTACTTTGATTGGTGCAACTACACGTGCTGGGCTTCTAACCTCACCATTAAGAGACAGATTTGGAATGCTATCTAGACTTGAGATGTACAACCCAGAAGAACTAGCAGAGATTGTACTAAGGTCAGCACAATTATTAAATATTCCTATAGAAGATACCGCAGGTTATGAGATAGCAAGAAGAAGCCGTGGGACACCACGTGTTGCTAATCGCTTGCTTAAGAGAGTTAGAGATTTCGCAGAAGTTCTAGGCAAAGGATTTATTGATGATGAATTAGCGAAAATGGCACTTGATAGAATGGATATTGATGCAATTGGTCTTGACTTCAATGACAGAAGAATCCTAACAACTATAATTGACAAATTTGATGGTGGACCTGTAGGATTAGAAACACTTTCCGCTTCAACGGGCGAAGAGACAACTACTTTGGAAGATGTATACGAGCCATATTTCATACAATTAGGTTTTATATCAAGAACATCAAGGGGTAGAATATGCTTGCCTCTTGCTTACAAACATCTAGGCAGGGAGCTCCCAACCGAGAAAATTGAACAAATTTCCATTTTCAATCAAGAGGATACTAATGAAGAAGAGTGATTTCTATTATGATTTACCCAAAGAACTGATTGCTCAAACAGCTGCTACACCTAGAGATTCATCAAGAATGTTAGTGTATAATCGTGCAGATAAAAGTATAGAACATAAGAAATTTAGTGATATTCTAGAATATCTTGTTAAGGGCGATGTTCTTGTAATAAATAATACTAGAGTTATAAAGGCTAGGCTTCTAGGGAATATCTTAGATAGAGCAACAAAAGTGGAAATATTTCTACTTAAGAGAATAGACTTAGTTACTTGGGAATGCTTGACTAGACCAGCAAGAAAACTAAAACAAGGTATTAAGGTTACTATTACTGAGGAATTATCAGCTGAAATTATCGGTTTTTCAGAAAATGGTGTAAGAATAGTTAGATTTGATTATGATGGCGTATTTGAAGATATATTATCCCGTGCTGGCAATATGCCTTTGCCCCCATATATTACAACTAAGCTTGAAGATGAGAGCAGATATCAGACAATATATTCTATGTATGAAGGGTCTTCGGCGGCACCAACAGCAGGCTTGCATTTTACTAAAGAAATTATGCAGAGGGCAAAGGACAAAGGTGTCATAATAGTTGAAGTAATGTTGCATATTGGACTTGGTACTTTCCGCCCACTAAAATGTGATAATATTCTAGACCATAATATGCATAGCGAATACTATGAAATTACACAAGAAACAGCTAATATAATAAATAAAGCTAAGTCAGAAAAGAGGCGTGTAATCTGTGTGGGTACAACTTCAGTTAGAACAATAGAAAGTGCAACTGATGATGGCATTGTTAGAGCTAAGTCAGAAAATACTAATATATTTATATACCCTAGCTATAAGTTTAAGACAGTTGATGCACTAATTACTAATTTTCATTTGCCAGAAAGCACATTGATTATGCTAGTTTCAGCAATGATAGGAATAGAGGAGACGCTCGCAATGTATAAGAAAGCAGTAGAAGAAAAATATAGATTTTTCAGTTTTGGCGATGCGACATTGATATTATAATGGATAATTTTAGATTTGAATTAATAAAAGAATGTAAAGATACTGGAGCTAGAGTTGGCAAGTATCATACGCCTCATGGTATTATTAATACTCCAGTATTTATGCCAGTTGGGACAATGGCATCAGTAAAAGGCGTTTCTCCTGAAATGTTAGTTGAGTGCGGTGCCCAAATAATATTAAGTAATACCTATCACTTATTTCTTAGACCAGGTCAAGAAATTATCAAGAATGCAGGCGGATTACACAAATTTATGAATTGGGACAGACCAATTCTTACAGATAGTGGTGGTTTTCAAATATTTTCTCTGTCAGACCTAAGAAAAATTACCGATGAGGGTGCGGAATTCAATTCATATATTGATGGAACTAAGCATTTCTTAACTCCAGAAAGAGCTATTCAGATACAGAAAGCACTAGGTGCAGATATCATTATGGCGTTTGATGAGTGTACGCCTAGCGATACAAGCCATAGTAAGTCCAAAGAGGCATTAGATAGAACAATTAATTGGCTAGATAGATGTTATAAGGAAAATCAAGGAAATAGCAAGCAGATACTATTCCCCATTGTACAAGGTAATATGTACAATGATTTGAGACTAGAGAGCTTAGAGCGAACTATTCCTTATGCGGATTGTGGTATTGCAATAGGAGGACTGTCCGTAGGAGAGCCTAAGCCAGTTATGTACGAAATGTTAGATGTATTACAAGCCAAATTGCCTAAGAGTATGCCACATTATCTAATGGGTGTAGGTTCAGCAGATTGCTTAATTGAAGGCGTTGCACGAGGTATTGATATGTTTGACTGTGTTCTTTCTACTAGGATAGCAAGAAATGGAACTGCTATGACAAAGAACGGGGACATAACTATTCGAAACGCAGAATATAAGGCTGATTATAGACCGGTAGAAGAGGGTTGTAATTGCTATTGTTGCAGAAACTATTCAAGGGCATATATAAGACATCTAATTAATACCAAAGAAATGTTTGGCGGGATTCTATTATCTATTCACAATATACATTTTCTAATCAATCATATGAATAACATTAGGCAAGCAATTCTTGAAGACAGATTTCTTGAATATAAAACTAATTTTATGAAAAATTACACTAATTCAAGTAAATAAGGTTATTTTGCTTGCTAAATTGGAATAATTAGGATAGTATAACTCCTATAAACACAAAGTTTATACTAATCTATTTGGAGGCAGATATATAATGGATACTAGTTTTATTATTATTATAGTAGTATTTTTTGTAGGAATGATGTTATTAAGCATTCTTCCACAGAAGAAAAGACAAAAGAAAATGGCAGAGATGATGAATTCGCTTTCTGTTGGCACTAAAATTAAGACTATTGGCGGTTTTGTTGGTGTAATAGTCAGAATTAATGACGACCAAACTATGGATATAGATATTGGTGTTGAGGTACCAGTATTAGTTAATATAGTTAAACAAGGCGTATATGCTAATCTTGATATAGTACCACAAGGTGGTTATCAGAATAATACTGGTAGCAATGACAATACAGAGGATAAGCCATCTATCTAATAATTTGATTATTTAATATAATTATAGCCCTATTCAATATGAGTAGGGCTATTGTTTTTGTATAAAAACTATTCATATATATCTATTTTGAAGCATAGATTAGAATGGAGGTAATTATGGACAAGAATTTTATAAATATTGGTATGGATATAGTTAGGAGCGTGCTTTATGCTCTGGTCGTTTCCGTTTTTTTAGTACTAGGTGTTGCACTTATAATCAGATATACTAGCATAAATAGTGAAGCTCTCGAATACATAAATCAAGGGGACAAGGTAATAAGTATCTTTATTGGTATGATGATAGGGATTAAAAGTGCAGAATTAGGTATAATAAAAGGTGCAATAGTAGGTCTATTATACACTTTGATAAGTTACTTGGTATTTATGCTCCTTTCAACTACTGGCAATGCTCTTTCAATTTTTGATATTCTATTAGGAACAATAATTGGTGCAATTACTGGGGTTCTGTTAGTTAATATTAAGTCAAAAAATAGAATGGAAATTAATTAAACTAACAAATAACATTAATTCGTAATAATCGCCATATTCTTTAGAAGTGATAAACCTAAGCTCAGTTTTTATATGAGCTTAGGTTTTCATAATTATTTATAAAATCATACTAGAATAGCCAAGATTAAACTTTATTATATATAAAAAACAGGTAAAAAACTTTGATAATATTGTGTATGTATGTTATAATTACCATACATTTTGCTTAGGAGGCAATCACAATGAAACATATTAAAACAATAGTAGAAAAATCTCTTGTAAAAAGCGGAGAAATCGGTTGTGGCGAATGTCAATCAAGTTGTCAATCAGCTTGTAAAACTAGCTGTACTGTAGGTAATCAAAGCTGTATCAATAAAGACTCTAGAATTAATACAAAACCTCAAAAAGAAATAGACTAATACCTATATGATACATGCTTTTAGATATTCTCATCACGAGAATACATTTTATTTTCTATGGGATATAGAAAGTGGGAGTCTGCATCTTATAGATTATGATACATATTTAGTTGCAAGTTATGATAATTCAAGCCTTGAAGAATTAGAGAGGGAAGATTATAATAAATTAGATAATAATATAGTTAATGAGATTAGAGAAGAATTAATAAGCCTTGAAAAATCAGGGCTTATTAATATGCCTATTTCTGTATGTGAGCATCACGGAAGAAGAGAAATCAAAGCACTATGCTTAAATATATGTCACGATTGTAATCTAAAATGTAAATACTGCTTTGGTAATGAGGGTACTTACAATACTGCTAGAGATTATATGAGCGCAGAAGTTGCTAAAGCATCAGTAGATTTTCTTATAGCAAATAGTGGCACAAGACAATCACTCGAAATAGATTTCTTTGGTGGTGAACCTCTTATGAATATGGAGGCTGTAAGAGCCACTATAGACTATGCAAGAGAACAAGCACCTCTATATAATAAGACTTTTAACTTCACTATTACAACTAATGGGGTGCTACTCAATAAAGAAAATATAAATTATATTAATGCTAATATGTATAATGTAATCCTTAGTCTTGATGGAAGAGAACATATTCACGATAACGCTCGCCCAACTGCAAATGGCAAAGGTAGCTATTCCACTATACTACCTAAAATGCTTAATTTTGCGAAAGAGAGGGGCGACAGACAATATTATGTACGTGGAACTTTTACTCATAACAATCTTGATTTTAGTAGTGATGTTTTGCATATGAATGATTTAGGTTTTAGACAAATATCCGTTGAACCGGTAGTTTTGCCAACTGACCATCCACTTGCTATACAAGAAAATGATATACCTAAACTAAAGAAAGAGTACGATAGTTTAGCTACTGCATATTTAGATAGGAGACTTGATGATAAGACTTGGTTCAACTTCTTTCATTTTATGATTGATTTGGATAATGGACCTTGCATTACGAAAAGACTTACAGGCTGTGGAGCAGGCTCTGAATATTTAGCTATTTCGCCGCTTGGCGACATTTATCCTTGTCATCAATTTGTTGGTGAAACAGATTTTATTATGGGTAGCGTACTAAGTAATACTTTCGATAGGAATTCACAGTCAATTTTTAGAAGTATTAATGTTTTGGGCAAAACAGAGTGTACAAATTGCATGGCAAAATATTTCTGTTCGGGCGGTTGCACTGCGAATGCTTACCATTTTAATTCAGATTTGAATAAACCATATTTAGAAGCGTGCCAATTAATGCGTAAGAGATTAGAGCTATCTCTTGCTATTTACGCTATAGAAAAATATAATTTGCTCTAATTAATCAAATATTATTGTTATTTGATGTGTATATGTTTGACTTAACACAGGTCTTATATATATAATATTATAGTATATGTGTACAAAACTAGGAGGCTTGTTAAGTGAGCAAGAAAAAAGCAATTATTTTACTATCTATTTTAGGAGTAATCATTATCCTCGGAACGGTTTTCGCTTTTATAGATTTAGATGAAGGGCAATTAGGAATATATGATTACATTTCTTATCCCCAAGGCATCAAGTTAGGACTAGATCTCGAAGGGGGTGTGTATGCCGTATTTGAAGCAGATGAAGAAAATGATACATCTACAGCTGATTTAACATCAAGAATGGAAGGAACAGTTAGCAGTCTTCAAGAATTGTTGTTTTCTAAAGGTTATACTGAAGCATCGGTTACTCTTCAATCGGGTAATCGAATAAGAGTTGAAGTTCCTGATGTAGAAGATCCAGAAAGTATATTTCAAATTATTGGTAAGCCTGCAACACTAGAATTTCGGGCGGATGAAGATAGTGAACCATATGTAACTGGTGCAGACCTAGAAGATGCTTATGTTTCTACTGATGAGAATGGCAATTATGTTGTAGCTATTCAATTTAACTCAGAAGGCACAAAAGCTTTTGCAACTGCAACAGAAGAGAGAAAAGGTCAAACTTTAGGTATTTATATTAATGGTGTTAAGAAAATTGAACCAACTGTTAATGATATTATTGCAGATGGTAAAGCTGTTATCTCTAACGGTTCAACTGGATATTCTTATGAGGAAGCAGAAGAACTTGCATTGAGTATTCAATCGGGTGCATTTGCTGTTCCATTAACACTTATAGAGAGCAAGGCACTAAGCCCAACTCTTGGTCAAGATGCTTTGAAAACAGGTGTTATGGCGGGCGCTATAGGAATATTTTTAGTATTCTTATTTATGGTATCTTTCTACAAAATGTTAGGTCTTGCTGCGGATATAGCACTAACTTTGTATATTATATTGTTGATATTATTCCTTGCAATTTTCCCTTGGGTACAACTTACTTTACCGGGTATTGCGGGTATTATTCTTGGAATAGGTATGGCGGTAGATGCGAATGTAATTATCTTCAGTCGTATTAAGGATGAATATAAGAGTGGGAAGACGCTTAGAACTTCTGTTACAGAAGGTTTCTCTAAAGCTACTTCAGCTATTATTGATGCAAACATCACCACAATTATTGGTTCAATAGTTCTTTTAGCTTTAGGTTCAACAGCAGTTAAAGGCTTTGCAATCACACTTCTAATTGGTATTGTTTTATCGCTATTTACTGCAATGATTATTACAAGACTTCTTCTTAAAGCATTCTTGGCATTCAATGATAATAGTGCTAAACTATACAATCTGAAGAGAAAGGAGGGCTAAGTTATGTTTAAAAAAATATTAAATAGATTCAAAAGTGAAGAACCTCTAAAAATCGTAGAAAAGAAAAAGATATGGTTTGCAATACCAGTTTTCGTTGTAGTGATAGCTATGATAGCATTTACAATATATGCTGTTCTAGGAGGCAGTTTCTCTAAAGGTTTGAACTTTGGTATCGACTTTACTGGTGGTACTATTATGACAGTTGAGATTGGTGAATCTGCAAATGCCACTAATTTTGACGCTAATGCAACTAAGATACAGAACATAATTATAGATAATGGCATGACTATTGGCTATACACAAGTAAGCGGTGAGGGTGCAAATGCGGCTATAGTGATCAAATATACTGGCGATATGAATGAAGCGGATACTGAAATTGCTAACGATGCAATTAAGGCTGCAATTCAACTAGAATATCCTAATATTTTTGTTTCTAATCCCGCTTTTATAGCATATGAATATATTGGAGCAACAACTAGTAATGACTTAGTAATTAATGCAATTGTCTCAATTATTGTGGCAAGCTTATTAGTATTGTTATATATCATTGTTAGATTTGAGATATATAGTGGTTTGTCTGCAGTTATTGCTTTGCTTAACGATGTATTATGTATGATTGCTTTTGTTACTATATTTAATATAGAAATTAATTCTTATTTTATTGCGGTAGTTATTACAATCATTGTATATTCTATCAATAATACAATTGTAGTATTTGATAGAGTACGAGAGAATCTTGAAACAATGGATATTAATAAGAAGACCTCATACCTTAATGTTGTAAATAGATCAGTTACAGAGACAATTGGTAGAACAGTCAGCACTACTGTAACAACACTTTGTACAATAACTGTGCTTGCAATAGTTGGTGTACCAATTATAAGAGAATTCTCATTAATGATTATTTCGGGTATAGTTGCAGGTACATTCTCATCACTATGTATTGCACCTTCATTATACTCATTAATTAGGAATAAAGTATATCTTGCAGAAAATGATAAAACAGTTGTTCCGAAAATTAGTACGAAAAATACTAGCTTTAAGGGCAAGAAATCCTAATAACAATATAGATTGATAAGATTAATGCCTTCCAGTTATGTGCTTGGAAGGCATTTAATATAAGGAATACATTTTGATAGAAGAATACAGTGCCAAGTTTAATATTGACTCAAGATTGATAGAACATCTTATTGAGCAGGGAATTGATACCAAAGAGCGTATTAATGATTTTCTCAATCCTTCAATCGATAAACTAGAGCCATTAGAGAATTACCCAGATGCAAAGCATTGTGGCGATATTATACATAAAGCGATACTTGATAACAAAAGAATTCTTATTTATGGCGATTATGACTGTGATGGAATATGCTCAACTGCTATGCTTTATCTATATTTAATGAGTATCAATGCGAATGTATTTTTCTATATTCCTAATAGGTTTACTGATGGTTATGGTCTAAATGTTAATTCTATAAAAGAACAAATTACAAAGAACAACATTAATTGCGTAATTACTGTTGATTGCGGTGTATCAAATGCAGCAGAGATAGAAGACTTAATTAATGAATTGAATGTACAAGTAATTGTAACTGACCACCACTTACCCTCAGAACAAATTCCTAAATGTCCTATTTTTGATCCTAAGTTAGGCAACTCATTCAGTGATCTTGCTGGTGCAGGGGTAGTCCTTAGATTGATAGATGCAATGGCAGGCAGAGAAGAAATGCTTAAGTACATTGACCTTGCTTGTTTGGCTACAATAGGCGATTTAATGCCACTCAAAGCTGATAATCGAATTATTGTTTCTTATGGTTTATCTGAAATATCAAGAAAGCCACGTAAAGGTGTGGAAATATTAATGAAAATATGCAAAGCAAAGAGTAATTCTATTGATTTTGCATTTAAGGTTATTCCTAAGATTAATGCAGTTGGAAGACTTGGCGATGCGAATAAAGTTGTAGAGCTATTCACTAGTAATGAGTATTTTGTTCTAGATACATTGGCTCGAGAGCTTGAGAATTGCAATAAGCGTAGACAAGAACAGACAGAAAGTTGTTACTCTGATGCTTTGAAAATGTTAGAGGGTTATGACCTCATTAATAATAGGATAATTGCTCTATACAATGAAAACTGGGAACTAGGAATACTAGGAATAACAGCTTCAAGAATAGCAAAAGAATTTAATCGACCAACGATATTATTCGGCACAAAAGGTGATAATTATAAAGGTTCTGGAAGAAGTATAAAAGCTATAAATATTCATAGCGTTCTAAGTGAATTCAGAGATGATTTTGTTCGTTATGGTGGACACGCTCAGGCAGTAGGAATAACTATCCATAATTCATACTTGGATACTTTTATAGAAAAATGTAATCATACGATAAGTAAACAATATTCAGACGATATATATACATATAAACTAAGCCAAAATCTACCACTCTATACAAATGACACAATCAAATTATTCGATGATTTAAATAAACTTGCTCCATTTGGAATAGGGAATCCGAAGCCAAAATTTAGTATGAATTTGGAAGGTAATAATTATACATCTATTTCAAATTCTTCACATATTAGGTCAGAGATAAATTGTGATATGGAGATAGTTGGGTTTAATATGCTAAGTGCAATGCAATTACTTAATAGTGGGGCGAGCGCAACCGTAAATTTGAGTCTTGATATAAACAAATACAATCATATGGGGCAAGGCAAAATTAGCGACATTCATTATGATTTAGACAGAAATAGCGATTATTTTCAGGCGGTGGCATATAAACAGTTGTTATTTGCAGATAAGGCTAAATGCGATTATAAAATCTACAAGAGCATTAACGAATTACCTGAGAATAATAATATTTTTGGCACTCTCTATGTTGCAAATTCTGTTACTAGTTGGTATAATGTTTGTAAGAGGATAGAAAATATTTCTCCTGATGTCCTAACTGCTACCTCACAAAACCCTATTAATAGGGTTATACTAGCACCAGTTAGACCTAGTAAAATAGCTAAATATTATAAAAGATTAGTATTTGTAGATAGACCAGTGAAAATGGGATATATTAAGCAGTTTCTAGTCGGAGTAGATAAGAAAGTGGAAATAATTAATAATCCAATACATTTATGCAAAGTTGATTTAGGTAATGTTGATGCCATTGAGGAAGCTATTTATAAGGCTATAGCTCAGACACGATATAAGGGATTGGATGCAGTTTATGAAAAAGTGCTGAAACATGTAGAATGCAAATGGTCAGAATTTCTAGTAGTATTCTATTCTATATACGAATTAAATAAAATTAAGATTAAGGAAAACTTTAATCTGATTAGAGTTAATAATAACTCAAATATAAAAGAGTCAGAAATATATAGGTATATTGATGGACAAGAATAAATTATTAATGAACTTAAATAATAAATATGATGATGCCTCTATGGAAAAGATAAGTGAGGCATTCGATTTTGCTTGCAACGCACATGAAGGGCAGAAACGCAAAAGCGGACAGGATTACATTATCCACCCTTGTGCGGTAGCTGAAATTCTAGCAGAATTGAATTTGGAAAGTTCTGTTATTATTGCAGGTTTATTACATGATGTTATAGAAGATACTAAGTATGATAGTAAAGATATTGAAGAAAGGTTTGGCGAGGAGATAGCTACATTAGTCATAAGTGTAACTAAGCTTAAACAAGTCGATTTCTCTAATCGTGAAGAACAGCAAGCAGATAACTTAAGAAAGATGTTTATCGCTATGGCGAAAGATATGCGTGTTATTGTTATCAAGCTCGCAGATAGATTGCATAATATGCGAACACTAGAATTCGTTCAACCTCATAAACAGCTTTCAATCGCTAGGGAAACAATGGATATTTTTGCACCCCTTGCAGGAAGACTTGGTATATCTAGTATAAAATGCGAGTTAGAAGACCTTTCTATGAAATACATTCATAGTAAGGAATACAAAGAGATTGGCGAAGCTCTTAACTTGTATATTGGTGAAAGAAAAATCATAATTGATAAGACTTGCGAAATACTTAGAGATAAGTTAGTTGAAAATTCAATAACTGGAGAAGTATTTGGCAGACAGAAACATATGAATAGTATTTATCGTAAAATGATTACGCAAAGCAAGGAAGTCAGCGAAATTTATGACTTAATTGCAGTTAGAGTAATAGTTAAGAATGTATTAGATTGTTATGCAATGTTAGGTACCATACACGATAAATGGAAACCTATCCCGGGTCGTTTCAAAGATTATATTGCTATGCCGAAACCTAATATGTATCAGTCCCTTCATACCACTGTAATGACTAATTTTGGTTCACCTGTAGAAATTCAAATAAGAACATATGAAATGCACAAAATTGCCGAATATGGTATTGCTGCACATTGGGTCTACAAAGAGGGTAAGCCTCAAGCTAATAAAGTTGAAGAAAAATTTACATGGTTGCGTTCTATGCTCGAACAACATGTTGAAGAAAAGAACTCTAAAGAGTTCCTAGACACCTTGAAAGATGGGTTGTATACAGATGAAGTATTTGTATTCACTCCTAAAGGCGATGTTTACAACTTGCCTATTAATTCCACAGGAATTGACTTTGCATACGCTATCCATAGTGCTATAGGCAACAAATGTGTTGGGATTAAGATAAACGACAAAATAGTACCAATAAATGCAACTCTCCAAACTGGCGATATAGTATCCGTTCTAACTTCTAAAACATCTAAAGGTCCAAGTAGAGATTGGCTTAAGTTTGTTAAGACAAGCTCTGCAAAGAGTAAAATAAAAAACTTCTTTAGAAAAGAGAATAGAGAAGATAATATTAAGCAAGGCAGATTAATGCTTGAACGGGGAGCGAAGCGTAGAGGAAATGATTTAACCGATTTGCTGAAGCACGAATGGGTAGAAAAAGTTATGAGCAAGTATAACTTGCCGACGCAAGATGATATGTTTGCAATTGTTGGCTATGGCGGTTTGACTTGTAATCAAGTATTGCTTAAGCTTATTGACTATTATAAGGCAGAAAACAAGACAGAAGCTATTATTCCAAAAGAGGTTCCACTTGAACAAATTGCTCATAGGGAGCCTAAAGGCAGTGTAATAGTCAAGGGTATATCAGACATCAAGATAAGACTAGCTAACTGTTGTAACCCGGTACCGGGTGATAAAATTATAGGTTTTGTATCAAGGGGCAAGGGAGTAACAGTACATACTTTTGACTGCAAAAATGTTCAGAATTTCCCATCTGAAAGAATTATTGAAGTAGAGTGGGTACAAGGTAACAAAGAATCTTTCTTAGTTTCAATTCGGGTAGATGCGAATGATAGGTCTGGTCTTATGGCAGATGTATCACAGACCTTTGCAAATAGTAATATTTCATTAAAGAGTGCCACAGTAAATACTAAACCTAACAAAAAGGCAACAATCGTATTAACAGTTGAACTTGCCGATCTTGCAACTATGGATATGATTATAAAGAAATTGAGAGAACTTAAAGATATTACTGCGGTAATGCGTACAACAAGAAAATGAAAATTGTCATACAACGTGTATTGAATGCCAGTATAACTATTGGTGATAGCAAGATAGCAAGTATAGATAGAGGGCTAGTTGTATTAGTGGCATATTCAGTTGATGATAATAATGATAATATCAAGCATATAGTACGTAAGATTATAGGGATGAGAATATTTGAAGATTCAATCGAAAGACTTAATCTCTCTATAAATGAAATTGGTGGTGAAATACTCCTAGTTCCTAATTTCTCATTATATGGGAATGTTCAGAGAGGTTATCGCCCTGATTTCACGAAAAGTGCAAGTTTTGAGATAAGTAGCCCATTATTTGAAGCCACTAAGAAAGAATTATCTACTTATTTCCCCAATGCGAAGTACGGTGTATTTGGAGCGAATATGAAAATATCCCTTATTAACGATGGACCATTAACAATAGTTTACGAATATTAGAATAACCTTAACAATATACGTTTTTTTGTAGCAAGCTTATAGCTTGCTATTTTTTTGCCCTTAATCAAACATAATCTATAGCTTGTCTGAATATTAATAAATGATATGATATATAAAATTCTACCAGATAAAATAACCTGTCTAATTAGAGGCTTTGGCTCTATAACTGAAATACGGATGAGAGTAGGAAGTAAACTTATCTATTATGATAATGAGGGACACCATATTATATGTAACTATATCGTGAAGTCTAAGGATATAGAACAAATATTACAAGCAGTAAGCGACAATTCGCTATATACAGTTAATGATATGCTAACTGACGGATATATTGTATATCTAGCTGGCATTAGAATAGGAGTAATAGGAGAGTGTGTAATAGAAAATGAAAAAGTCATTTCAGTTAAATATATCAATTCGCTTAATATTAGAATTCCATCTGAAATATCAATCAATACGGATATCATTCATCTAAGCGAGAAACCTAAAAACACCTTAATTATATCTCCTCCCGGTGCAGGGAAAACAACTTTACTAAGGGCTATTACTAGGCATTACTCTGATAAAGAATATAACACTTTGCTTATCGATGAAAGGTATGAACTTGCAGGAGCTACATATGGTAAAGCAGTTCTTGATGTAGGAAATCATACGGATATTTTGAGTGGTACACCTAAGAAAATTGCGTATACAATGGCAATAAGGTCAATGAAACCCGATGTTATAAGCACAGATGAGATAATAAGCATTGAAGAAACTAATTCAATAATTGATGCGGTATACTCAGGAGTTAAGATATTTGCAACTGTTCATGCTGAAAATCAAGAGGAACTACGACAACGCAAGTCGGTATGTAAACTTCTAGATATAGCTGAGTACATAATAACTTTGAGTACATATCCTAAGGTTGGTACAATAATTAGTGAGGAATTTATAAATTGATAACTTTTATTGGCGGAGCTTTTATATTTGCGGGCTTAGCATATATAGGTATGCTAGTTAGAAATCAGTTTCGAGAAAGACTGATATTTATGGAGTATATGTATAATTTTGCTACATATATGTTGCGAGAGGTGAAGCAGTATAAGAGCAAAATTTCAGATATCGTTAATAATTACTTTGCCTTATATGGCAAAGATAAACTTG
>CAZKXV010000019.1:0-15213 GCA_964556835.1 uncultured Clostridia bacterium | reverse complement strand
CAAGCAGATAATTTCTGTCCTGTATTTAAGATAATTGGAACTATCAAAAGGAACATCATCAAAGTTACTATTAATAAGTAACCTAATAGAATAATAACTATAATTGACAAAATGAATGTTAATGCTCCGTCCGTTGTTACAGCAGATAATAAGAATAAAGCTGATACAGCTAAACCCATTAACCAAATTGAAAAAAACAATATCAAAAGTGCAAATGCTATAGTTAAACCATTGTTGTTGAATCTCCTCATCACACCTTTAAGATTGAAATCGCCAACGTGCATATCTCGCTCAACAATGCCGTATATTTGAGATAAGAACAACGTTGCAAAAGCTATAATAAGCGGATACAACCATAATTTGCCTATTTCAAGGTCGGATATTACATTGTGTATTGATGAAAATGAGGAAGTATCAATATTATTGATATTAACCATATAATTAGCAATTGAATTATTGGAAGACATAACAGCAAGTAGACAAGCAGGTATTAAAGCTAATAGCATTAGACTAAATAGCTTTTTTGCTGTAAAATATTGAATTGTCATTTTAATATATTTCAATTTTACCTCTTTATACTTTATTTATATAAGCCTATTATAATACAAATCTTCATCTTAATCAAGCAATAACTAATAATTACAATTTTTAGAGGGAAGATAGTTAAGTATTTCTATTGCTGTCATAACATTGAAGAAGTTTAGTGAACTTTCAATATCCTTAGCGCCATAACCATATAATACTGCACCAAAGTCCATATTATGTGCTTTTGCACCATTATAATCAGAAGAGCTATCGCCTATCATTAAACTTTCTTCTACAGTTGAATTGGTTTTTTCCAGAGCATATTCTAATACTTCTTTTTTGTTTAGATGTGGTGTGTCACCTGTTTCCTCTACCCCAAATATTTCAAGAAAGTATTTACTCAAGCCATAATAATCTATTATTTTAGTAGCTATTCCTGTAGGCTTACAAGTCGCAACATAGACATTATAGCCTCGCTCATTCAATTCCTTTAACACTTCTTCTATACCATTGTACAGACTTCCATTCTTCCAACCAGTATCTTCATACTTTTCCCTATACCATAATACCATTTGCCATACAAGCTTTTTGTCATCAATGAATTTTGCGAAAGTTTCAACTAAGGGCGGTCCTATAACGCTCATAATATCCTTATATTGCATCGGTATATTCGCTTTTTTATGTGCATATTCAAGACCTTGCATAATACCCGCAAATGAGTCATATAGCGTACCATCTAAATCAATGAATATTTTTTTCTTATTTAAGCAATTCAATTCTTTCACCTAGTTTTTTCCTTATAGCAAGATAGTTTTCAAGCTTTGATTTCTCTCCTTCAACTACTTCTGCTGGGGCTTTATTCATAAAACCTTTATTATTCAACATACCATTAGACCTCTTGATTTCTTTTTCATTATCTTCATATTCTTTTTGAAGTTTTTCTATTTCTTTATTAATGTCAACAAGGTCGCCCATTGAAATATATACATCAGCAATTTCTCCTACTGCTATAACCGCTTTGCTGTCTATAGTCTCTTTGTCTTTCACTATCTCAATATTCATTACATTAGCTAATTTCTCGATATATACTTTGCCATCGATTATAATACTTTCATCTGTATGCAATACCAACTGAATATTTATTCTCTTAGATGGAATAACATTCATTTCTGCTCTGACACCACGAATATTCTTAATGATTTCCATTATTCCCCTAAACTGTTCGTATTCAGCTTGAAAATCATATTTTTCATCATATTCAGGAAAAGAGCTAATCATTATACTCTCATTAGTATTAGGAAGCATACTGAATATTTCTTCTGTAATAAATGGAGCAAATGGGTGCAATAACTTAACCGTTGACTTAAGCACATAAATCATAACTGCAAGAGAATTAGCTTTACTCTCATCATTACCACTATAAAGTGATGGTTTAATCAATTCAATATACCAATCACAAAGCTCATTCCATATGAAATCATATAGCTTGCTTCCGCTAATACCTACTTCAAATTTATCAATATTTCGTGTAACATCCTTAATTACGCTATTTAACCTTGTTAATATCCATTTATCAGCAGGGGCAAATTCAAAAGTTCCAAGTTCAGGCAAATCAACATCATTAATATTGAGTAATACAAATCTTGAAGCATTCCAAATCTTATTCATAAAATTACGACAGTTTTCAACTTTATCATAACTAAATCTTGTATCTCCACCAGAAGAGATACCTGTAATCAAAGCGAATCTCAAGGTATCCGCACCATACTCATCAATAATCTCAAGTGGGTCGATACCATTATTAAGCGACTTGGACATCTTACGACCTTGACCATCTCTTACTAGTCCATGAATAAGGACTTTCGAAAAAGGCGCTTCCCCCATATGCTCAAGCCCTGAAAAGACCATTCTAGCAACCCAGAAGAAAATAATATCATAGCCTGTAACCAACACATCAGTTGGATAAAAGTAATCTAAATCAGGAGTTTTGTCCGGATAACCTAAAGTCGAAAATGGCCATAACGCCGAACTAAACCATGTATCCAAGACATCTTCATCTTGCCTTATACTAGTCGAACCACATTTGTTGCATTTAGTAGGTTCAACTTCTCCTACCATCATTTCTTCACATTCATTACAATAGTATGCAGGAATTCTATGCCCCCACCATAACTGTCTAGAAATACACCAGTCCTTGATATTTTCCATCCAATTGAAATAAATATTGCTGAAGCTGTTCGGAACAAACGAAACTTCATCATTTCTAACAACATCAATTGCCGGCTGCGCAAGAGGCTTCATATCAACAAACCATTGTTTAGAGACAATTGGTTCTATATCGGACTTACAACGATAACAAGTTCCTACATTATGCGAGTGGTCTTCTATCTTGTATAGCAATCCTAATTTATCAAAATCTGCTACTATATTCTTTCTTGCAATTAGTCTTTCTTGACCATTATAACCGCCTGACAATTCATTCATCGTGCCGTCATTATTCATTACTCTAATTATTGGTAAATCATGACGTTCACCCACCTCAAAATCATTCGGGTCATGAGCAGGAGTAATTTTCACTGCACCAGTACCAAATTCAATGCTTACATAATCATCAGCAATAATAGGAATTTCCCTATTAACTAGTGGTAACATAATTGTCTTACCTATAAAGCTAGCATACCTTTCATCTTTAGGGTTGACTGCAACCGCAGTGTCGCCAGGTATAGTTTCAGGTCTAGTAGTAGCTACAATAATATAACCGCTCCCATCAGTCAATGGATACTTAAAATGCCAGAAATGGCTTGCTTGTTCAATATGGTCAACCTCAGCGTCAGATAATGCTGTCTGACAACTTGGACACCAATTAATAATTCTTGAACCTCTATATATAAGTCCTTTGTTAAAAAGTTTTACAAATACGTGCTTAACAGCCTTAGAACACTTATCATCCATAGTGAAAGCTTCTCTTGACCAATCACAAGAAGAACCCAATCGCTTAAGTTGTTCTACAATTCTACCGCCATATTGGTCTTTCCACGCCCATGCGTGCTTAAGAAATTCTTCTCTACCAATATCTTTTTTGGATATGCCTTCGCTAGCTAATTTTTCGACCACTTTAACTTCGGTTGCAATAGATGCGTGGTCAGTTCCAGGTAACCATAGGGTAGAATAACCTTGCATTCTTTTGTAACGTATCAAAATATCTTGAATGCTATTATCAAGGGCATGCCCCATATGCAATTGTCCAGTGATATTAGGAGGAGGAATAACAATAGTGTAAGGTTTCTTATTTTTGTCTATTTCAGCTCTAAAGTAGCCTTTTTCCTCCCAAATCTTGTACCACTTGCTTTCGAAAGACTGCGGATTATAGGTTTTTGACATTTCCATTTTTCTTCATCCTTATAATGATAATACAATAATAAAACTACAAAGAGCTAGAATAACCATTGCAATAATTTTTATTATATTTGTGTAATCCCCTTCATATTTCCTTGCTAATCTTTCCGACAAGCTCTCAGAAAAAAGAATTACTATAAACATTGTTGCCATAATTACTAGTAGTATTATTACTAGAGGCGTAAAATTCATTAGAGTAAACCAACTCATTTATTTGCTTTCTGGCTTATCTTCTGGCTTAGCTATATTATCATCTTCATCTTTTTTAATATTAGTATCTTTCTTTTTCATATCACTAAAATACACTAACTCATTACTGGTCTTAGATAATTTATAAGCCTTATATGATATAATTGTATACTGGTACAAAGCATAATAAGTTACAATGACACCACCTATCATAAAGATAAGAGAAAATGTCTCCCATATCCCATCAAAGAAAGCTAGAAGAATACCTGCAGCAAGTGTCATTGCAGCAATCTTGCCCCATACATTTGCTTGTGTTACTACCTTATTTTTAACTAGAACAACACCGCCGATAATCAAAAGTCCCTCTTTAAGGAAAATAAGTGCAGCAAATATCCAGTGCATTCTACCTGTGAAGGTAAGTAATAGTATAATTGATACATGCAGGAGCTTATCAGCTACTGGGTCTAGAATCTTACCAATATCAGAACCCATATCAAACTTACGAGCTATCCAGCCATCTAATAAATCGGAAACTGATGCAACTACGAACACAAGCACCGAAAGCCAATAATTATCTCCGTTGTTGTATTCCTTAAGATATAATAGTATAATTATAGGAATACATACAATACGTAAATAAGTTAAAATATTTGGTATTGTAAAAATCTTTTTTCTATCTAAAATAACTAAGTCTTTTTTATCATTACTCATATCAATATCTCCTAGTTGAAAATTATAACATACTAGGTATTTATTGTCTAGCATCTAATACAAAATTGCCATAATTATAACATAGATAGTATTAATTTAATAAAGGTATTGATTGTTTTGGTTTTCTATTAATTAGAAAGGTTGCAAGCACACTAATGGTATATAGTAGTCCTACAATTGATACAATAGGATAACCATAATTCACAAGATTTTCAAATCCAAAATTCATAAAACCTAGCCCTAAAAACAATATTATTCCAGCATTTAGCCATTTTCCATCGGAAATTGCACCTAAAATGCCATTCAATGCAGTGAAACAACCTGCCATAGTTGTGATTATTGCAAGCTCTATTATTACAATTGCTACTTGCCTAAGCCCGAGATTAGATGCTACTTGAAGTAAAGGCATAGGAGAATAGATTGCAGTTTGTACAGCAAAATAAACAATCAATGACAGCACACAAAGCAAAAAGAAAATGATTATACCGCTAAGGTATACCTGCTTTTTAGGCATTGTTCTTCCTTGTGGGACTATTAGAAAACCGCCTAAAAAAATGTTTAGTGCTGAATATGCGAAAGCATTCTGAACAAATAACCCTTTTTCATAAATACCTATTTCTAGTCTTGTAGCAAGAATTATTAGAAGCAGTAGAACAAATGGGATAACTGCGACATTGAGTATAGTTAGGCCTTGCTTGCTAATTGTACAGATTATTACTACAATAATCGCTATAATTGTCGAACCTCGCCCCACAATTTCGTTGCTTCCAGCTAGCATTGCTGAATAAACCACAAAAGTTGCTAATGCGAAAGCAGTCAACATAACCTTGCCCCCTTTGGTAGGAACAATACTCTTGAATTCTGAACCTAATATAAGAAATAACATTGCAAGAATAGCGCTTATTAAACAAGAAAAAATTAATATTATAGGCGAAGAGTTTCCAAAAAAAACTACAATCTCACGTCCGGTAGCAAATCCTGCACCAATATATGTGCCTACAAATATACAGGCTACTTTAATAGATTTGAACATACTCTATTAATATTAAATAGAGCTTAAATTATTCTATATTGAATTTATCTTTTACTTTTTCACTCAATTTCTTTGGAGCATTAATCTTGACATCGTTAATATACAATTTGTAAGTGCATCCAAGTACTCTAGCCGCTTTCTCAGACATATCTATTCTAGATAGATATATTTTCAAAAACTCCATAACAGAGCTATTTTCTGTCATATAGAACTTATTAGAAATAGTCTTGTTAGCCGCATCTATGTCTAGAAAATTTTTCTTTATTGAATAGTTTACTCTATCGTGTATGTCATCGGGGTCATAATTCACGCTTCTTACTCTTGTTCTATGGGCGTCAGATTTATCAGCTATCACTAATGCAGCAGATACATCATTTACAGAAGTGCCAATTTCTTCTTCGTGATTGCCTATTGCACTAATAATCAACACCACATCTTCTATGGGCATACCCATTTCTTTGAGTATTGGATACATTAGTAATGCACTGCTAATACCGTGATTATGGCGATTAATAGAATTTCCTACATCGTGAACATAGCCCGCTATCTTAGCTAATTCGACTTGTCTTCTATCATAACCTAATTCAGACAGTATTCTTCCTGCTAAATTAGATACTATATTCGCATGCCTTAAACCATGCTCAGTATAACCCATTGCATCAAGAGAAACACAAGAGATTTGTATAAGCAATCCTATTTCTTTATTTGATTTTATGTCGTCAATTTTTATCATTGTTTTCCTTTATCATTTTATTATATTTAATAAATATTTTATTATTTCTATCAATTTCTTTTTCTATATCAATTTTCGCAATCTTGCTCGAATATTCAAGAAGCAAATACATTAATGCTTTCTCGCTACGCATACCTTTAAGTATGCCTTTACAATCAGATACTAAGTTAGTATAAGCATTATATAGTATTTCTTCTATACTCTCCTTGCAATACAACTTCAAGAAGTTGCACTCAATAAATGCCTTAACTAAATATTCACTGCTTTCACTGCTAACTACTGCATAAATATTTGTAGGAATTCTATCTATAACTGCTGTATACATATAATCCTTGCCTATTTCCATTAACCTAGCAAGAATAACTTTCTTAATAGCTGGGCTAGCATAATTATCAAGTAATATTTCATAGAACACACCATTTATTCTTGGATTTCTAACTTTCAACATATTCTTAACTACTTCATTCATACTATTTTCAATACTCTTTGTGGGGGTATCAGTATAGTTACCCACAAAATATTCGAACTTAGCTAGCAAATTGTCTTCTTTTTCAAATTCTGTTATCCAATTATTATCGTCCCTAATCAACTCAAGCACATTGAAAACTCTGTCCATAAGTTCTAACCATATTGAAGTTGGGATAAAGTCATCTTCAAGAAAATCCATTTCAAGAGTTTCTATATCTATTCCTCTGTCAATACCTTCAATATATAGAAATGCAAGAGTTCTAGTCCCATACATCTTATTTATTTTCACGAAACAATCCCTTGCTTTATCCATATTACCATTTAGATAATACAACTTACCCAGTATTAATAGCAGACTAGAAGAATAGCACCTCTTATTTATACACTTAATGGTGTAATCAATTGCGGTTAGAATATTGTATTCGAATACCAATATACGAATAACGCCCAGTTCATCATCAAGTTCTTCCCAATTAATATTCTTAAGCATTCCATAACATTTTTCTTTACCTGAAGTATCTAAATTGATAAAAAGCAATTCCCACACGAACAATAAATTAGGGGTTTTCTTAATAATCATTTTAGCTAATTCAGTGGCTTCTTGAGTCCGATCAAGGTCTTGCAAACACAACATCTTAAGATTTACAAGTTCATCAGATTTTAGCCCTTTAGCTTGGAGTTTAAGTATAATTTTTAATGCTTTATCAGATAAGTCTTCATCATAGTACTTAATAGCTTCTTTGAATTCAACTAGCATTTTTTCTTCTGCTATTTCGGATAGAAGTTTTATGCTAGTATACCTTTTGAAGTAAGCTAGTCTTTCAGATATATCTGATTCATCAAAGTTATTAATCTTATCTGCAGTGGCTAATATTGAAGGCAAAGAAGCATTTTCTATATTACCCTCGATGATATTATCTATATAGCTTACTACGCTTTCATAATCACCCATTTCAACTAACCAATTCAGATATTCCTCAATATTGTACTCCTCATCACTATTCTGTTCAGTTTTATTATCTTGATTTTCGTCTTCTAATTCATTATTAAGCAGAATAAAGTCTTTATCCTTAAACTTGCTATTGTTAAATTCATCATCGATAACAATAAAGTCATTAGTAATACCATTGAAATTTCTTGAAAATAGATAATATATCAACGAATAATCATTTATCATAACGCAATTATCAAGAAAAAGCTTGTAAATATCCGTTTTTCTATCCTTCGAAATAATGGTGTAGCATTCTCTTGTACTTAGATGATATTCTTCCATTTTAGCGTAAAGTTCCGCCAAAGATACACGATCGATAATAGAGTTAGTTATTTTGAATTTTTCTCTGAGAAATTCAGCAGCCAAATCCAACTTACCCTCGGCAAAATAGCGTTTCCATATCCGTTCATAATTGTCAGAAGATATTACTAATTCTATCGGCATCTATTTGTCCTCATATGTTGGGATTATTCCATTATTTCTTAACTTAATTACATCATCTGCTTGATAGTTATACTTCGTATTACAGAAATGACATACTATCTCCATTTTTCTATCTGTCTTAAGTGCTTCAAAACACTCTATTGCAGGCAAAGTCTTAATAATACTATCCATTCTTTCTTGTGAACAAATACACTTAAATTTTGGTTTATTGGCTTCTAATATTTTATGCTCAAAATGACCGAATTCCCTTATGATGATTTCAAGCGGGCTTTCTTTAGTTAGTTGTTCCTTAAGATTATCAAACTTAGTCATAATATCCTCTAATACGACTAGAATTTCTTCCTTACAATCAGGCATTGGCTTTACAAATACTCCGCCTGCACTAACTACTTTATTATCTTCTATCTTGACCCCTAATGCTATAGCTATAGGCTGTTGCTCGCTTTTAACATAATAATAAGCAAAATCATCAGCTATTCTACCGCTTACTATCTCGCATGTACCTACATATGGTTCTTTCAGCCCTAAATCTTTAATGACAGTGATAGTGCCTTCAGTGCCAACAGCAAAACTTACATCTATACTTCCATTTTCTTTCAAAGGAACTTCTACTTGAGGCTTAGATATGTACCCTCGAATAATATCCCCCGCATTTCCTGTAACGACTATGTTACCTGCAACACCTCCGCCATTTATTGTAATGGACATTTTGTCGCCTTTCCCCTTAAGATTAGACGTCATATATGCACCAATGACTAAGGCTCTACCTAATACAGTAGCTGCTGTAATAGATAAATTCTGTAATTTTCTTAACTCCTCTACAATATCCTTAATATCTATTACAGATACTAATACTTGTCCGTCGAAAACAAGTGCTTTTTCTATTCTATCCATTTTTTACTCCTACTCTAAATAATATTCTTTGAGACTTAAGATTAGGAACTTTTAAACTATCACAGTCTAATACTTCAATAATATCATAACCAGATTTATTTAGTAGTGCCACTATGTCATCTTTTCGGTAGATGTATAATGTATGATTTTCATCATATCTCTTATATTCCGTTCCCTCTTTCACAAAAAATAATAGCGACATATCTACATAATCCTCGTTCAAAGAATTCTCCCATAAATATGTCAATTCTTCAGTATCCTCATAAAAAAGATTGTTTCCAATTACTTCTACTAATTTATGCGTAGTAGAAAAATCAAAAACAAAAGTTCCATTTGGGGTCAATGCTTTATTTATTTTTCTAAATAGTGTTTCCAAATTAGCAGGAGGAATATAATTGATTACATCACAACAGCAGAGAACAAAATCACATTTAGTAAGCTCAACATCTAATATATTTTCACATATATATGGTACGATAACGCCACTAGCTCGAGAGTTCTCCATTGCAACATTTATCATTGTAGGGCTTTGGTCAATTCCTATAATACTTCTGCCTGATATAGCAATCTTAGTTGTCATCTTGCCACTACCACAAGCAAGGTCAATGCCTTTTGTGCCAATGTGTTTATCTAGATAATTGAAAATGCTATCATAATCATAACCGCTCATCAAACGGTCATAGTAAGTAGCTAATACATTATAAGGATTATTATGTGACATTATTATTAGAGGAACTTTCAACCTTTTTTACTTTCTTAGGATTTACATAAGCATTTTCTTTTTTCTTCTTTGTTCCACCTTTCTTATTCTCGGATTCTTTTCTTGTCTTATACATTCCCTCAATAAAAGTTGTGAAAATTGTCTGTGAGTATGCCGTGAACATCAATGCGACAAAAATACCACCTATAAATATGACTAACATAACCATAAGAGAAGCGAACATACCAGAAGATGTCATTATTAGAAAAGGTACTGTTGCTATAATAGCAATAAATAAAGTAGTTGGAAGAGTTAGCAAGAGTAACACACCACTATTCTTCAAATAATCCTTCATCTTGAACTTGTAGCAAGCAAACATAGGCAATAAATATGTGAGATAAGCAATTACAAAAAGTCCAACTATTGCTGAGCCTCCCATTATTAGTATAGAAACAATATCACTATTTCCTAGTGCCTTAGCCTCTAATCCATATACAATACCCTGACCTAAGCCCAAGAATAATAATGATAATACAAAGAAAACTGGCATAACATATTTCCATAGTTTCTTGATGCCTCGATAGAATGCTTTATGCACAATTACTGGCTCTTTCCACATATAACCTCTTGCTGTATAGAATAACCCACATGCACCAATACCAGCAAAAAGGATAGCTGGAGTAGCATATAGTATCAACAATTTATATACCTTATAGGTAGCTTCTATACCAAGTCTAGGATTATCAGTACCAACAGCATAGCCAATACCCATATAACTAGTGAAATTATAATCACTCATATATTGTTCCATAAGCGAAGATTTAACCCAGAATAATACGAAAAGCAAAGGTATAAGAAAAAGTAGAAAATTTAATTGCACCTTGAAGAGTTCTTGTAATTTATCGCTGAAAACTGCCATAAAATTCTTAACCCTACCCGTCTTAAGCTCAGGTTTTGCAACCGTACATTCGTCTTCTGCCACCGTAAGGGCAAGTAATAATTTAGCTTTATTGAATAGTTGGGGCATATATATCTCCATAATAAGTTTTCTTACATTCTACACCATTTGAACAAATTTATCAATTATATAGTAATATAGTTTTGACATTTTGTTTCAGTTATGGTATTATTATCATAAGCTAATTAGAGGAGCAATGAACATTAGTATTCATAATGGTTGCGTGGCAAGTTGCGTATTATGAAAGAAAGGGTATCATTGCCGAAGTTGTTATTATACTTGCGTATTTACAACTGGTACAAGTAGATAATATCGCTTGCACTGTCATCAATAATTTTGATGGAGAGCTATAGGCGATTATAATATAATTATTATAGCGCATATCTTTTCTGAATAGAGTTATGCGTTATTTTATAATATGGAGGTAAAGAAAAAGAATGAAGAAAATAAGAATTGCCGTAGTTGGAGCAACAGGAATGGTAGGCTCAATGTTCTTAAAAGTATTAGCCGAACGCAATTTACCAGTAGATGATTATTATTTATTCGCATCGAAAAAAAGTGCGGGTAAAGAAATAGACTTTATGGGAAAGAAACATACAGTGATAGAATTGTGCGACAAAAATATTGCCGAATATCCTGTAGACATAGCCCTGTTTTCTGCAGGTGGCAGTACAAGCGAAAGATTTGCACCAGTTTTCGTAGATAATGGAGCAATTGTAGTAGATAATAGCAGTCAATGGCGTATGAAAGATAATGTTCCTCTAGTTGTACCTGAATGTAATCCAGAAGATGTTGAATGGCACAGCGGAATTATAGCTAATCCGAACTGCTCTACAATACAAGCAGTAGTACCACTTAAATTATTGCATGATAAATATGGTATCAAGAGAGTAGTATATAGTACTTATCAGGCTGTAAGTGGCGCAGGCATACAAGGTTTCAAAGATTTGGAAGATGGTGTTCACGGTATTGAACCTAAGAAATTTGTTCATCAGATTTACGCTAACTGTATCCCGCAAATTGATGTAGCTATGCCTAACGGGTATACTAAAGAAGAATGGAAAATGATAGAAGAAACCAAGAAAATTCTTCATTTACCTAATTTGAAAGCAACTGCCACTTGTGTTAGAGTACCTGTATTCCACGGTCACGCAGAATCAATTAATGTTGAATTCAACTCACCTTGTACTTTGGAAGGAATATTCGAAACGCTTTCTAATACTGAAGGTTTGATAATTCAAGATGACCTAGCTAATTCTATATACCCAATGCAAATTAATACAGAAGATACTGACCCTGTATATGTAGGCAGGATTAGAATCGATGAAAGTGTTAAAAGTGGTTGCAACCTATGGGTTGTAGCTGATAACATTAGAAAAGGTGCAGCTACTAACGCAGTTCAAATTGCGGAAGTATTAATTAAGAAGATAATATAATATAATATTATGTGGAGGAAATAAGATATGTTTAAAGGAGTAGGCACAGCATTAATAACACCATTTAAGGCAACTGGGGAAATTGATTTTCCAGCCCTAGACAAACTAATTGATTTTCAATTAGATAATGGCATTGATGCTCTTATAGTATTAGGAACAACTGGCGAACCCGCAACAATGACATCTGAAGAAAGAGAAGCTGTTATGAAATTTGCAATTACGAAAGTAAATGGCAGAATTCCAGTTATTATAGGTACGGGTTGCAACAACACCAAGGTTATGGTTGAATATTCCATAATAGCAGAACAATTAGGTGCAGACGGTTTATTAGTCGTTACCCCCTACTACAATAAATGTACTCAAGCTGGATTAATTGAGCATTATAAAGCAGTCAATAGCGCTGTTCAAATACCTATTATTGCATATAATGTACCATCTCGTACAGGCGTAAACTTATTGCCTTCCACTTATGCAACGATTTCTAAACTAAATAATATTATTGCAATCAAAGAGGCAAGTGGCGACATAGAACAAATTAGTGAAATGAGCAGATTGAAAAGTGAAGGAACATATGTATATTCAGGTGATGATGCAATTATTCTCCCCGTTCTTAGTGTAGGAGGTAATGGTATTATTAGTGTATCAAGCAACATAGTTCCTAAACTAGTCAAGAGTATTACTGACAGTTTTTTTGCAGGAGATTTAGAAACTGCTAGAGCTATGCAACACAAATTAAGCCCATTAGTGAAAATGATATTCAGCGAGGTTAATCCTATCCCTGTCAAAATGGGCGCTAGTATTCTAGGATATTGCACTCCAACAATGAGACTTCCACTCACCACAATGACAGAAGCTAATGCGGAAAAATTAAGTGTAATACTTAAAAGTTTAGTATAGAAAGGATAAAAATATGAAAATTTTAGTAAACGGAATAGGCGGAAGAGTAGGAAATATGCTCTTACAATGCACTCAAACCATGAAAGATGTTACCATTGTAGGCGGAATAGACAAATACGCTGACCCAACTGAATATAAAATACCTGTATTCAAGTCAATATTCGAATGCAATATTGAAGCGGATATAATTATTGACTTTTCTAGACCTGAAGCACTATACGACCTATTAAAATATGCTACTCAAAGGAAACTTGGTATAGTTATTGCGACTACAGGATTAGATGATGATGAACAAAATGCAATTATTGAAGCATCTCAAAAGATACCTATTTTTCAGTCTAGCAATATGTCATTAGGAGTAAATCTTCTTGCAGATATAGCCAAGCAAACTGCGAAGTTCCTAGGTGTATCATATGATGTAGAAATAATTGAACAGCATCATAGAATGAAAGTTGATGCACCAAGTGGCACTGCATTATATCTAGCCGATGAAATAAATAAGGTTTTCGATAACAACAAAGAATATATATATGGTAGGCATACCAAAGATGATAAACGCAGTACAAAAGACATAGGAATACACGCAATAAGAGGCGGAACAATTGTTGGCAAACACGATGTTATGTTCATTGGAACTGATGAAGTTGTAACACTCTCACACGAAGCACAGAGCAGAAAAGTATTTGCAAATGGTAGTTTGAGAGGCGCAGAACTAATCAAAGACAAGGAATATGGAATGTATAGTATGAATGATATTATTGGTTCAGACTATGCTGTAACAAATATTCTGACAACAGGAAATACTACATTAATAAATATTTCGAATACTTCTTCTGAGAAATTCAGAGTTATGCTCAAATTAATATCTGATAAAGGTATCAATCTTGATATGATAAGTAAGCATTTCGATGCTGAGGGCAAGAATACAGTAAGGTTCACTCTCCCTGCTAATCTTGGTGAGTCTGCATATTCAATACTAGACGACTTGAAAATGAATTATTCTGTAATCAATAATACTGCGAAATTACTTATCGTAGGTGCAGGTATGGCACACAAATGTGGTGTTGCTGAAGATGTTTTCTCATGTTTGGCAGAAGTTGGAACTACCATATATGCCGTCACTACTAGTGAAACAGAGATAAGCTGTTGTATAAAGGAAACTGATCGTTCAAAATCTGAAAAAGCACTAAGAGAGCATTACAAGATTTCAATTTAATTATATTATAATTTATACCATAACAAAAAGGCAACATAAATAAAAATGTTGCCTTTTTCGTAATAATTGTTGTATATAAATACTTAAATAATATTGGTAACACCCTCTCTATCTAAGTGTGCCCAATTTCCATCTATCTTGACTCTTGCCAATTCATCTTCTTCAAACATTGTACCCGCTTCATATTTTGGTTGTATTAGCCATTCTCCATTCTTATCAATGTAACCACATTTTTCGCCAATAACAACGCAGGCTAAACCATTAGAGAAACTCATTGCTAAATCATACTTAAACTCAATTACAATATTATTATTTTTGTCTATAAAACCGTATTTGCCTGACTTCTCAACACTAGCTAAGCCCTCGCTAAATAAAAATGCGTCATCATAAATGGCTGGGATAATAGTCATTCCCTTGACAGTTTTGTATCCGAATTTGCCTGAATTCATAAAAGGTACTAAAGCATCTTTTGGTAATTTAGGCAATACAAAATTTGTGTTTATATGAGGTTCCCATTTCTTGCCAGAAGACATTAATGCATCTCCCCAAGAATTCTTACCTTTACTAGAATTATTATTATTGCTAGCAGTATTGTTATTTTTGCTAGTAGTATTGTTATTAT
>CAZKXV010000018.1:12794-15322 GCA_964556835.1 uncultured Clostridia bacterium | reverse complement strand
CAAAAGCTGCATAACAATTGATGCAGTAATGTAAGGCATGATCGCTAAAGCAAATACTGCCGAAAGAGTAGTACCTACAACTGTCCATACCCCTGACATCATAAACTTTGCCGTCTCGCCATCAGTGATAGCGCCTGCCACAAATGCAAACACTCCCATACCTATACTTATTAAGAAACTATTACGAAGAACGCTATATCTTGTATAAGAAAGATTTAATGAATATATTATAAAGAGACCGCCAATCATAGAGGTTACAACAGCAATAGAATCGCTATATGTGATGGGAACATCGAAGAATACTGCAACAACAATATAAGTTACAAAAATAATCTGAGCAGTAATTACAGTCGCAAATACTGCAATTTTCTTATCTAAAATAAGAACCACTATAATACTACATAATGCAATAGGCATAGCATAATAATCAATATATTCCTTGACTATAAAAGAAGCAATTATAGACATAACAATAGCCGTAAATATTACCCCCAAAGTTCTAGAAATATGTCTAATTCTCTTTTCAACAACTATTATATAGAAATATATGCTAGATAATAATAAAACTATAAGTGCAAAAAGACCTAATGTAGAAAACCAATTATCTAAATAGATTTTCATAGAATTATCTATAATAAATAGTTCAATTAGCGTAATAAGATATGCAAGTAACAAAATAACGCCAAACGATATAACTCGCTTGGTATTTATACTATTTATAAACCCTGAAAATAGCGAATTCTGTCCTGTTTTTTCTATAGATATATCTTTAATATTTTGCTTTTTCATTTTTCTCATATTTTTCATAAGCTACAACAATACTTTGTACTAGTTCGTGCCTAACAATATCTTTATAAGACAAATTAATAATGCCAATACCATCAATATCTTGCAGGACTTTCATCGCATGTATCAGACCACTCATTGTATCTCTAGGCAAGTCAATTTGTGAATCATCACCAGTTACAACGACCTTGCTATTCTCTCCCATTCGTGTAAGGAACATCTTCATCTGCGCCTTAGTAGTATTTTGTGCTTCATCAAGTATTATAAATGCATTCGATAGAGTACGCCCTCTCATATATGCAAGCGGAGCTATCTCAATAACGCCCCTTTCCATAAGAGTTTGGTATGTTTCTAAGCCGAACATTTCGCCTAGCGCATCATACAGAGGCCTAAGATATGGGTCAACTTTTTTCTCTAAATCTCCGGGGAGAAAACCAAGTTTTTCGCCTGCCTCCACAGCTGGTCTAGTAAGAATAATTCTATCAACTTCCTTATTCTTATATGCCATAACAGCTAGAGCCACAGCTAGATAAGTCTTTCCTGTTCCTGCAGGGCCAGCGCCAAAAACAATCGTATTCTTCTTAATGGACTTAACATACTTTTTCTGTCCAGGTGTTTTGCATTTTATTCTCTTTCCCCTAGCAGTAATTGCCACAATACTCATCATTTCGGACATATCATCCAAAGTGCCAGTTTTCACCATATCAACAGCAAGCATAACTTGTTGTTTCTTTATAGGCTCATCCTTAGTAGCATTTTTTAAGAGTGCGTCGATAACATTACTACACATTTCAACATCTAGTGATTCGCCTCGAATGCTTAAATTTTCGCCAATAGTAGTAATAGATACATTTAGCTCTCTTGAAAGTATTTGGATATTTTCATCATAAGTACCAAATAGTTTAATTAGTTCATCTATTTCGCCAATTTTCTTATTTTTTGATATTTCCATTTATCCTCCATCAATTCTTTGTATAGTTTCAGCTACAACCTCAATAATTGTTCCGTTATCAGTTTTTTTTATCGTATGCCATTGCCTGAGTATCTGACCTTGTGCTATTTCCGTTAGTTTAAGATAGCTTAGTGCAATTGCGTTATTAGTCTCAACTTCTATATTACATGGCTGAAGTTGTTGCTTAGTTTCGTAATAAGTAGTGTATGCAATATTTAGTGGAAAAACAGCGTTCAACTGAGTTATCTTTATTTCTTTTTCATATTCTAAGTAGGGTACACTTATTTTACTATTAAAGTCAAGCAAATAATGCACATTAACCTCTTGAACAAATTCGCCCGTGCGTACTGTAACCAACTTCTCATCATTAATAACTGCAGATTTACTTAACCATATTCTTCCGTATATCTGACCATCAGCATAGATTTTTTCTCGTTTTTCCTGAATACTCGGGTCTAGAGTATTACCATCTGACATATACGGTGCTATTAATACCTGACCTTTATATACAGTATCTCCCACTTCCACAAGTGCAGTTCCACTAAGCACAATTAGTCTAGTAATTATCGAATCATATTCAGCTATAATAGGTTCATAGACATCTCTATTTTCTATTACAGGCGGCGGTAATTCTTCGGATATATACACCATAAGTCTTACGCCATCAAGTTGAACAGAAACAGAAGCTATCCCCTCGATAGCCAGAATATTATCCTCTAGCTTATCCGTATCACAAGTTGACTTCAAGTCGAATAAATTCAATCCCGTATCCACAATTACTTGCTCCACA
>CAZKXV010000018.1:0-12784 GCA_964556835.1 uncultured Clostridia bacterium | reverse complement strand
TATAATTTCAATATCCCAAACAAATATAGAACTAACTATAATTAATGCAATAGATACTACCGCTCCAATAACCAATCCCTTATTGCTTAAGAACATACGCATTATATGAGAAAGCCCTCTTTCACTTATAATTTCATAATTATAGCACATCTCCTCACACAATGCAAGAACTGTATCATTATGCTTACTTTCTATTGTAAAACAGATTCCGCTACTTTCGCTAGATACCTTATAAATAGGTATATTTCGCCGATATAACGAGTTGATTTTATTCGCATGCGAACGCCCCTTAATTATGTAGCGAGTGGTATTCATAATTCTACTCCAATAATCGAGCCCGTTACGATTATCTCCGAATCAGAAATATAAGAAATACCAAGTCCTTCTCCCTTAATTTCGATTGAACCGTGCTTAACCCGAACTTTGATATTTTCAGTAGAAACATAATATAATCCCCTATGTCCCTCTATACATAGCCCAATACCTGCAATAATATTAATACGATAACCTGTAATGCTAGGAGCTTTCATTTTTTCTAACAATTCATTAACATAACTCATATACTTATTTTATTGTTAAAAGTTCGAATATATTCAACAATAGTACTTGAAATAGCACTAATAGAAATATGAACTGTGCTTACCTACACTATTTAACCTACTGAAAAAGCGAATATTTGCAAGACCGCAAATATTCGCTTAATTGTAATACAGATTATTATTTACCTAACTATCTCCCAAATTAATGGTGTTACAGAAATAGGGGTATTTGAAATGATATATGCCTGCAATAATTCTTCTTCGAGCTGTAAATGTTTATTATTTGAATAATACATATCCACTAAAGTATCGCCTTTCTCTATGTAACTACCTAGTTTGGCTAAAGAGCGTAAACCTACCTCATGATTAATCTTATCATCTAGATTTTCTCTACCTCCGCCCATTTTGCGTAAGATATTACCTAATTTTCTGCAATCAATATAAGATATATAACCACTCTTGATTGATTTAACGGAATGAATAGGTAGCAAATCCTTTTCTATGTTATCAACAAACCCAATCTCACCACCTTGTGCCTCTACGAATTCAAGAAATTTCTTATATGCTTGCCCGCTCTCAAGGACTTCTATAACTTTAGTCTTAGCTTCCTCTCTTGGCAAATCGTATGCAAGTTGTAGTATCTGAACAGCCAGCTCCAAACTAACTTCATATAGCCTATTTTTCTCTCCTTTAAGAACTCTTACAGCACCTAACACATCTAATTTATTGCCAATATACTCATCTAATGGTTGATTCATATCGGTTATTATAGCCCTAATCTTACGCCCTGCTTGCTTACCAATAGCCACCATTGACCTTGCTAACCCTAATGCCTTGTCTTTATCTTGTAAGAATGCTCCATTGCCATACTTGACATCAAGAACGATTACACTTGCTCCTCCTGCTAACTTCTTAGACATAATGCTTGAAGCGATAAGAGGCAGACTGTCCACTGTAGCAGTCACATCTCTTAGTGCATATAATTTCTTATCTGCAGGGCAGATATTCGTTGATTGTTGCATAATAGCCATGCCAACTGTATTAACCTTATCCTTGAATTGTGATGAAGTAAGGGAAGTGCAAAAACCTGTAATTGCCTCCAGCTTATCGATTGTACCACCTGTAAAACCTAGTCCTCTACCACTCATCTTAGCAACCTTAAGACCTAAAGCAGATACAATAGGAGCAACAACAAAAGAAGTACTATCTCCAACTCCTCCCGTAGAATGTTTGTCAATTATAATCCCTTCTATTGCAGAAGTATCAATAGACTCGCCGCTATCAAGCATATATTTAGTAAGATGATACGTCTCTTCTTCATTCATGCCTTTTAATACAATTGCCATAAGTAAGGCAGAAATTTGATAATTAGGCAACAAGTTACTAGTAACCCCCTCTACAAAATATTTTATATCTTGTTGCGAAAGAGCTTGTCCTTGTTTCTTTTTCTCTATAATTTCAATAATACTCATTACTCACCCTATATTTAGCGGTATTAATTATATCTGCTATCTCTTTAGCTAATTTGCTATATTCATTATTGCTGGCAATATGATTATTCACTCTTGCAATCCTATAATACAAATCCGCATCGAAAGTTACGATTACTTCTCGAATATCATAGTTCTCACGAACGCTTTGCTTAACCGATTCCACGATACTCTTCCTTACAGAACGCTGAAATACCGGTTCAGTAATTAGAGCCACAACAACCGTATCCGAATACTCAAGAACTTGAACTTCTTCAATCAACTCATTGGACGCTACAATAACATCTATAGGACTACTTGGAGCAAGCATAAACAATATGCAAGCAAAAGAACATACAAAACTCATACAGTGACCTCCTAAGGTCTAGTATAAATCAAACTTCAATAATTAGTCTTTTCCGTTAAAATTAGTTATATTATGCCCGTCTGACCATAGTTTTTCTAAAGAGTATAATTCTCTTGTTTCAGCAAGGAAGATATGCACGATAATATCGCTATAATCAAGAACTATCCAACTAGCCTCTTTCGCACCCTCTTTATGTTTGGCGAAAATATCTATTTTTTCTAGTTCATCATCTATAAATCCAAATAGTGCCTTAGCTTGTGTCGTAGATTTTGCACTACATATAATCAAGTGATCAGCTAATGTAGTTAAATGCGTAATTGCAACAGATACGATATCTACAGCTTTCTTTTCATATAGCAATTTGCATATTAAATCTCTCTTTTCTTCAGTGGTCATAAAGTCTCCTTTAATTGTTTATTCGCATAATAATTATATGCATCGATTGTACTAGCAATAATGTTCTCTTTGTAATAATCCATTTTATGTTTTGTACAAGCTATAATACCATTTTCCAAGGATATTCCCGCTTGTTTTCTAAGGGTTTCAACTTGCTCATAAGTTCTGTTTTCTTCCACCATATCGGCAATAAATATCAATTGCTCCAACTTGCTCATTGCAGGTCTCGCTGTAGAATGATATCTTATTGCATCTAATATCTCAATGTCATCTATGCCGTATTCAAGTTCAGCTATTCCTGCACCTAGAAAACCATGTGCAACAGCAGAATTCTTGAGAGAATCAGGGACATAGCTATCATATAAGCTTAGGTCTTTTCTATTTTTCGCAATATCATGCAATAGCCCCGCATATAATATCTTCTTATTGGGTACTCCAATAATACTATTTATTTCTAATGCTTTGAGAACTACCCTAGAGCAATGATTGTATAATCTTTCTCCCAATTCTTCTCGAACCCTATTCACAAAACTCATTTCCTCAGAAAACAAGTTATGGCTTATTATATAATTCTTCACATCATTATTAACTAATCCGCTAATATCAATTCCAAGTATAACCATATTCATTACTAAAGAAGATGATATATTAGATGGCATACCCTCTAGCACAGTTATATCAGCATTATATTTCGCTTTAAGATTTTTCGCTTTGTCTATAATTTGCTGCCTTGATGCTCCCCTTGTTAAGACTGCTATCTTGTATTTCTTAAGAAGCTCTTCCGCATTATACCAAAACTCAATATTCAGCAGGCTATCTCCGCCAATTATATATATAATTTCACCGTATTTTCTTTGTAATTGTTCTAGCATTAGAATGGCATATAAATCGTTATTATATTCTGCTTCAATAGTGTCTATGACCATGTCGGGATATGGTTTTATCGCTAGTTTCAACATATCCAAACGAGTCTGCCAATCTAATCTTATAGATGTCTTATAGTAATATAGGGTGGTAGGTACAAAAACAACTTTACCCAGTGCAAGTTCTGAAATAGCCATAGTTGCCATTTCTACATGAGCATTATGTGGAGGTGCAAATGAACCACCTAAAATACCTATTGCCTTGCTCTGCTCATCAATCATAGAACTATTATACAACATAATTAAACCCTTTTCAAGAGTATACAATGAATAAATAATTAATAACAAGTAAATACTTGTATATTATGGCAAGAGGTATAGATTTTCTAACGATAAGAGTGACATTATTTTTCATAATAATAGCGTGGTGTGTGTACATACTCGACAATATTCTATTAGCTATTTTAATAGGACTATTTGCATTTATCCTTATGAATATGATAGCGGACAAGATAATCAAACATCAAAGACCCTATAGCTACAATAGACTTGCTCTGTATCTTACAATGAGTAACAAAACTATGGAAATTATAGCCAGTCTTCTTCCAGAGAACTCTGAATACGTTATAGATAAGAAAACTATTGCAACATCTACAAATGAACTTATCTACGTTGATTTCGGACTTAAATCCCTCTCGCCCTCAAGTATTATAACTGCAATTAAAGAAGCAGAAATTAAGAATGCCGAACTACTTACTATAGTTACAACTACAGCTGATAGAAGCGTTTATAATTTTGTAAATCAAGCTAATATCCCAGTAAATATTATTAATATAAAACAAGTTATGAAAATGCTAGTTCTGAATAATACCTTACCTGTTCTTGAGAAAAAGAAAAAATCTATTGCACTTAGCAATATATTAAATAGGGCTATGGCAGGAAGATTTCTACTTGCAGGAAGCATTATCGCTTTGATGAGTTTAATTGTGCCTATCAAGATATATTATCTAGTAATGTCTTGCGTCTGCCTGTTATTAGGTATAATTGCATTTATCCCACCCCTTAAGCCAAGTAATACGAAAAGCCTACTGAAGAAATAGTTTATAGTGTCACGGGGACAGGACAGGGCTATTCTTATTAATAGTGTCACGGGGACAGGACAGGTCCTGTCCCCATGACACGTAGTTGCTTTAATTTAATGATAAGTCCTGTCCGCTTGACACAAAACAATTGATAAGAAAAAAGGACATTATGTCCTTTTTTTAATAATAAAATAATCTAGTATTGATTATTTAGGTAGAATTATATGCTCAATATCTTTTTTGTGCGACTTGCGATATAATATCACTTTATTACCTATCGCCTGTATTGGCTCTGCTCTTAGTAATTTCGCAAGTTCTTGTATAATATCTTTAGAAGATAAAGTAGCATTATTAAGAACATTGATTTTCACAAGTTCTCTAAGCTCTAATACTTCGCTTATCTCTTTGATAACTGCATCATTTATTCCTGCTTTACCAACAGTAACTACTGGTTGCAATTTGCTAGCTTCCGCTCTCAAAAAATTTCTTACACTACTTTTCATAATTAATCCACCAAATCAAATTCTATATCTGCAATTTGTATTGTGTCGCCCTCTACTGCTCCCGCTCTATAAATTGCTTTAATAACGCCTTTTTCTCTCAACATTTTCTGGAAATAATTAAAAGAATAATAATCTGACAATACCACATTTCTAGACAATGCATCTATTAGTCCGCCTACAACCTCATAAGTGTTATCGTCTATCTTAATAATTTCAAAGGAAACTTTATCTTTTTCAGGCAGTTCAAATGGCTTAAACTCCATCCTTTGTGGTTTCTCTAAAGTTTGGACTGTATCATAAACAAATTTCATTAATTCATCTAATCCACTGTGAGTTATAGCCGAAATGCTATATACTTTCTGCCCTGTCGCTTTCTCAAATTTCGCATAAACGACGTCATCTGTTACTAAATCTTTCTTATTAGCTACAACTATCTGTGGCAACTTAGCCAAAACATCGCTATAACCTTCAAGTTCTTTATTTATAGCAAAATAATCTTCAATAGGGTCTCTAAGTTCAGAACCTGAAATATCCACAAGATGAAGAATCAATCGTACTCTTTCGATATGCCTAAGAAAAGAATGTCCTAAGCCTAGCCCTTCGCTTGCTCCCTCTATTAGACCAGGGATATCAGCAATTACTATAGTATCATCATACATCTTAACTACACCTAAGTTAGGAGACAGTGTCGTGAAATGATAATTAGCTATCTTAGGTTTCGCATTAGAAATTACACTTAATAAGGTTGACTTGCCTACATTCGGAAAGCCAACAAGCCCTACATCAGCTATAGTCTTAAGTTCTAGAGTTATAGGTAGTTCAGGAACTTTCTCGCCTAATTGACTGAAAGCCGGAGCTTTCTTATTACTAGAGCGAAAATGAGAATTACCTTTGCCTCCCTTTCCACCATTTAGAATTACTGCTCTTTCCTTGTCATCGAACATATCCGCAATTATCAGACCTGAATTCTTATCACGAATGATAGTACCGCAAGGAACTTGGATTGTCATATCCTCGCCACGTTTTCCTGCACAATTATTTGTACCGCCATTTTCGCCATTATCAGCACGAAAATGCTTCTTAAACTTGAAGTCAAGTAATGTGTTCAAGCCAGTTGTTGCTTCGAAAATAATACAACCACCTCGACCGCCATCTCCACCATCAGGACCACCATTGGGAACATATTTTTCTCTATGAAAAGCTACAGCGCCATTGCCGCCATTACCTGCTTTTATGAAAATATCAACTTTATCTAGAAACATAATGCTATACTACACTAATTTTACACAATTAGCAAATGATTAATACATAGAAAAAGACTGCGGAATGGGGTACCACAGCCTTAGACTATCAGTTTATTCTGATATAATTGTATAATCGCAATTATACAATAGTTTATTTCAATCGCTTACGCCTAATTTTTCTTTGATAGACTTAGCCGCAAGTCTACCTGCGCCCATTGCAAGAATAACAGTTGCAGCGCCAGTAACAGCATCGCCCCCTGCATAAATGTTCTCTAGAGATGTCTCATTAGTTTCTTCATTGACTTCAATTGTACCCCACTTGGATACTTTAATCTCAGGGCAACTATTTTTTATTAAAGGATTAGGAGAAGTTCCTATAGCCATAATTACATGGTCACAAGGTATTTCGAATATTTCGCCATCGATTGGGACAGGTCTTCTTCTGCCTGAAGCATCTGGTTCGCCAAGTTTCATAGCTTGACAAGTTACTTTCTCTGCTTTCTTATCGCCAACTATGGCAAGTGGTGAAGATAATAATTTCAACTTTACGCCCTCGTGCTCTGCATGTACAATTTCTTCTGCTCTTGCAGGCATCTGTTCTCTTGCTCTTCTATATACTATGTATACATTATTAGCCCCTTGTCTAAGTGCAGTACGAGCTGCATCCATAGCAACATTACCTGCGCCAATAACAACAACTTCACGTCCAGTATATACAGGAGTTATAGCATTCTTATCATAACCTTTCATAAGGTTATTTCTTGTCAAGTATTCATTAGCGGAACATACACCATTGAGGTTCTCTCCCGGTATACCTAGAAATACGGGAAGCCCTGCACCCGAACCAATAAATATCGCATCAAATTCTTCTCTTAGTTCTTCTACTGTAATTGTCTTACCAATTATTGTATTAAGCTGAATCTTAACTCCAAGAGACTTAAGCTTATCTATCTCTTGAGCAACTAATGCCTTAGGTAATCTAAATTCGGGAATACCATACACAAGCACGCCTCCCGCTTTATGAAAAGCTTCGAAAATAGTAACTTCCATACCTAAATTAGCACAATCAGCTGCACAAGTGAGTCCCGCTGGACCACTACCAACAATAGCGACTTTCTTACCTATTTTATTAGGAACTATGGTCTTATCCTCTTTTTTCAATGCGTAATCTGCTACAAATCTCTCTAGATAACCGATAGCAACTGAGCCACCAAGTTTATCTTTCCTTATGCAAAGGTTTTCACATTGTTCTTCTTGAGGACATACTCTTCCGCACACAGCTGGTAAACTATTAGTTTTCTTTATGACCTTATATGCCGCATCATAATCTTTGTTCTTAATCTCACGAATAAAACCAGGGATATCGACTCTTACAGGACAGCCCTGAACGCATTTAGGGTTCTTACACTCTATGCAACGAGCAGCTTCAGCTAGTGCCTGTTCTTCTGTAAGACCATATGTAACTTCTTGAAAATTCTTACTTCTTTCATGAGCGTCCTGCTCAGGCATAACAACTCTTGGGTTATTGCAAATAGCCATAATTATTGTTCTCCTTTTAATCTGCAAACGTGCTTTTTCTCTGTCTCTTGATAGAATATAGACCTATTCAAAGCCTCATCAAAATCAACTAAATGTCCATCAAATTCAGGGCCATCTACACAAGCATACTTAGTCTTACCACCAACAGTAAGCCTACATCCGCCACACATTCCTGTGCCATCAACCATAATACTATTCATACTAACCATAGTATGAATGCCTAGCTCTTTAGTAAGCAACGAAACGAATTTCATCATAATTAGAGGTCCAACAGCGAAAACTACATCGTATTTCTTACCGCTATCCACTAATTCTTTTATTTTAGTAGTAACAAGCCCTTTCTCGCCATAGCTACCATCATCGGTAGTAATATATAGATTCTTGCAATTAGCCTTGAACTCATCTTCATACATAATCAGAGACTTATTCCTAGCACCTACTATTACATCGGCAGGCTTACCTGCAACCATAAGTTCTTTCGCTTGAGGAAATATTACAGCCGTACCAATACCACCGCCAACTAACAAAATATTTTCAAATTCACTTAAATCGGTTGCTTGCCCAAGTGGTCCTGCGAAATCATATAGATAATCACCTACTTTCATTTCCGCCATTTTCATAGTGGTATAACCTACAGCTTGAATAAGTAAAGTTATTGTACCTAATTTCTTATCCATATCACATATAGTGAATGGAACTCTCTCGCCTTCTTCATCAATACGCAATATCACAAATTGACCAGGTTTAGCATTCTTCGCTACAAGTGGTGCATCTATGATATACTCATTGACATTTTCCGCAAGTTTTCTAATTGAGAGTATTTTGTTCATCTTAAGCTCCTTTAATATTTTTTTTATAATAATTGCAATATGCTTTTATTTCGCATATTTCACATTTAGGTTTTCGGGCAATACATACATATCTGCCATGGTGTATCAATAGATGATGAAGCCTTGACCACTTGCTTTCATCACATACTTGCATCAGCTCAAACATTACCTTATCGGGCGTCTTGCCACTTGCTAACCCAATCCTCCTAGACACTCTAAAAACATGAGTATCAACGGCTATAGCTTGTCCACCAAATGCAACCGAATAGATTACATTTGCTGTCTTATTGCCTATTCCATCTAAAGTTAATAACTCTCCAATTCTATTTGGAACTATGCCATTATATTTATCTACAATAGAGCGAGATGCCGAAATTATATTCTTAGCTTTATTGCGATAGAACCCACAAGAGAATATGTATGGTTGCAACTCCTCTTCTGTAAGCACCGCAAATTGCTCAGGTGTATTATACTTATCAAATAGACTAGGAGTGATAATATTCACCCGCTTATCAGTACACTGAGCAGAAAGAATTACCGCAACAAGAAGTTCAAATTCTGAATTGAAATTGAGTTCGCATTTCGGGTTAGGATGATGAATTGACAAACCATCAATAATTGCATCAACTACTTTACTCATACAATTATATTATCATAAAAAACATAATAATACAATAAAATTTAAACAAAATGTTTTAATTTCTGCAAGAAAATACTTTGCCTATCATATTCTATTAATTACAAAATAACCTTAGAATAACTAGCATCACTATTAGTTAAATATACTCCAATAAAAGTATTATAACTAGAGCGTTTTATAATTTTAATTGTATTATCAATATAAGTTTTATAAACTTGCAATGAAATCCCGCATGATGTGCTTATGGTTCTTGGCGTATTTACAGTTCGACTATCAACATTTATGTTCTTGAGTTTATTTCTAAGATCTAACGCCTCTTGCCTTGATTTGAAAACAATTATATAATACATAAATATTCCTCCTATGTGTATAACTTTCCTAATAATATAATATAAATATTACAAGAAAAGTGTGAGGAAAATAATATGATATACCTAGATAATGCGGCAACTACCCAATTCAAACCACCATCTGTACTAAAAGCGGTGATGAGAGAATTAACGCACAGTGCAAATCCAGGTAGGGGTGGGCATAGAGATGCTATAAAAAGCCTTGAGCGTGTGTATGAAACGAGAGAAGCTGTAGCTAATTTCGTTGGTCTCAAAGAGGGCAATATCATTTTCACTTCTAGTTGTACTGAAGCTCTTAACCTTGCAATTTTCGGAACAGCAAGACACGGTCATATTATTACAACAAGTCTTGAACATAATTCAGTTTTAAGACCATTATATAAGTTGAAAATGGAAAAAATGATTGAACTTACCATAATTCAACCAGATGAAAAGGGATTAATTTCACCTAAAAAAATTGAGCGGGCTATGAGCTTGGATACCTATTTGGTATGTGTAAATGCTATGTCCAATTTGACAGGAGCTTATCAAAACTTAGCGGCAATAGGAGAAATTACTACTAGAAAAGGAGCATTATTTCTTGTCGATGGAGCACAAGCAATTGGACATAAGAAAATCAATATGATAGATATGGGCATTGATTTACTTGCTTCTCCTGCTCACAAAGGATTGTACGGGATACAAGGCTGTGGATTTCTTGCTTATTCAAGACAATTAATACTTAATCCAATAAAATATGGAGGAACAGGAACTGATAGTGAAAACCTTATACAACCTAAGGTTGCACCAGAAGGGTATGAAAGCGGAACACTCAATACGGCTGGAATAGCCTCTATAAAAGCGGGCATTGAATGGGTTACAACTCAAGAAGAAGAAATTGAAAAGAAGATAACATATCTATCCGAAATTGCCCTAAATGGAATCAGGGATATAGCAAATGTTGTTCTCTATACACATCAACCAAATGGGATAATATCATTTGAGATAATTGGCAAAGACTCAAGTATAGTATGTGACATACTCAATGATAGTTGGAATATAGCAGTCAGAGGCGGTCTACATTGCGCCCCTCTTGCCCACAAACACCTCAAGACTACACATAACGGATTAGTACGTGCAAGTATTGGAATGGGAAACACCGAAAAAGATATCAAACGCCTTATTAAGGCGGTGAAAAGCATTGCCAGCTCATAATATATAACTATTTTTTATTCATCATTTTGAAGAGCATATCACTAATATCATTGTCAGCTATTCCAATAATAGGCTCTAATGGTTTCAATTCATCTGTAATTACTGGCTCATTCGCATTTTGATTATTTATATCTGTACCAGTTTGTTTATTCTGAAACATTTGCATAAGCATGGGTAGCATTTGCATCATAGAAGCATTGCTATTTCCTAGTCCGCCCATAGCCCCTGCTCCCATACCTTTTGTTCCACCCATAGCTTTCATTAAGCCATCCATATCCATTGAATTGTTGTTTCCTGACATTGATTGTATCAATGGCAACAAAGAATTCATATCCATCATAATATTCACCTCTCACTAAATATATATATGCAATCATATTAATAAATAGTGAAGTAAAGGAGGCAATTATGTCTAAACAATTCAAAGGTTACAAAAGTAAAGCTCCGAATACAAATAATACATACGGAAACCAAATAACTGAAGAGCAAGCACTAAATATGATGAGCCAATACAATGGCAGATCACCTGAAGATATCAAAAATGAGTTATTTGAACAATATCGCAAGAGAGTTAAAGAGGGCAACTTAACTCATGAACAATTAAAGTCCACAATAGATAATGCAAAGAATCTATTTACGCCCGAACAAATATGCAAATTATCTATTCTGCTAGATGAATTGAAAAATATTAAATAAACAAAAAAAATATTGTGAAAATATTGACAATATAAGATTTGTATGATATTATTAAGAAAATCTTACTTGATGATTTATCGGAAAAGTTAGATTACACTATTAATATTATCCGCTTTTCGTATACGCTAGGAACAAGTAGATAAATATGACATATTGTATTTTGACTGCTACTGATTTATTTCAAGTAGCAGTTTTTTATTAAAAATATATCAATAAGGAGGATAAATATGGCAAGATTAGGAGTAATAGGAATTGTTATAGAAAATAACAAGAATCAAGCGCTTGAAGTGCAAGAAATTCTTTCACGATATGGCGATATTATCAAAGGCAGAATGGGAATGCCCGACAAAAAACATAATATAGGTATAATCAGCCTAATAGTCGAGGCAACAAATGAACAAATTTCCGCACTTACAGGCACGTTAGGAAAACTAAGTGATGTAAAAGTGAAATCTGCATTGACATCAGTAGAAATAGAAAATTAACACAAAATATTAGCTTAATAAGGAGCAACAAAATGAAAAATTATAAAATAATAGGAATAGTACTAATAATAGTAATGATATTAGGCATGGGTGCTAGTTGTACTACTCAAAAAGATACAAGCACAATTGAGATTGCTACTCTAGCAGGACCATCGGGAATGGGTATGGCAAAATTATTTGAAAATGATAATTATAATATAAGTATATACCAAGCACCCGACCATATATCTACTAAAATTCTGAATAATGAAATAGATATTGCCTCTATCCCAAGCAATTTAGTAGGAGTTTTAAATATTGCCACTAATGGCGGATTTAAAGTTATATCCGTTAATACAACAGGCGTTTTATATATAATAGGCGAAAAAACCGCTACTATTGAAAATTTTGATGACCTTGATGGGAAAAAACTTATGGCAACAGGTCAAGGCGCTACCCCTGAATATGTAATTAATGATATAATAGCTAATAACACTGCAGATGTAACTATGTCTTATCTTAGCGAACATTCTACACTCGCAGCACAAATGATTGCAGGAACAGAAACTCTAGCAATGCTACCTGAACCTTTTGTTACTAAAGTATTG
>CAZKXV010000017.1:0-15472 GCA_964556835.1 uncultured Clostridia bacterium | reverse complement strand
TTAGAATCAATCCTAGAGCGTTTTACCTTGACAAAAGGTCTATTATGACACCATACTATAGGAAGGCTATTCAAATTCAATATAAAAGATCAATAAATCGCCAAAGGAAACAAATAAGTGAAACTACTTCCAAGACAACATAAGTTCATAGAACTCTATCTAACCACTCTTAATGCTAGTAAAGCCTATAGAGAAGCCTATAATGTAATTAAAGAAGATGCCTACTGTAACGAGAGAAGCTGTAAGCTACTTAAGAGACCAAATGTAAAAACAGCAATTGACACTAGAATGAAGGAATTAGCTGACTTGTCAAAGGAGGATATAAACCTTAGACTTGAAATGCTCTACAAAGAATGCAAAAAGGAACAATCTAAGATCAAGATACTAGAACTCCAAGCTAAACTCAACTCTTTACTCAAGGATACTGACGTTCACCAGGTAAATATACTCAACAATCTAGAAGATCTCAAGACTCGACTAGCCCCAAGAACACAGGATAATAGAGTCATCGAGTAAGTATAAGTAAGTAGCGGTAAGTTTCACTGGACAGGTGTTGAAAATAGGTGATGTTGTAAGTTGTTGGTATCAAAGGGTTGAGTCAACACCCTGCACCCCTGGGTAACAACAATGTATATGAGGGGTAAGGCACCCCCAACCACCCCTTAGTGTAGGTATAAACCCGCACACTAAATTTTTCATATTTTTGACGTTAGGTAAACTAGTTAACATGAAAGTAAGAAATGAAGGATGACTTCCAATGGAAAGTAAGAAATGAAAGATGACTTTCAATGGAAAGTAAGAACTAATTATGAAGGATGACTTTCAATTTAGAATAAGGTTATTTAAAAAGTATCTAGACAGGTTCACACCTGAAGAACTTAAGAAAAGATTAAACCTACAAGACTGGGAATATGATTACGCAAGAAGAAAGAGTGGCATTTGCAGCGAAGACAATAAATGACCTTGAAAACTTCATTAGGGTTTATTTTAAAGACTTAGCTAAAGACGAAATACCTGATTTTCATAGAGAAATCTACTCCCTACTAACTACAGAGAATAGATTAGCTCTAGCAGCACCTAGAGGATTCGCCAAGTCTATGATTTGTAGCGTATTTTATCCTACTTGGCTAGCTACATACGGACACAAGAAGGATATTTGTATTATTTCTGCCTCAGAAGGCTTAGCTATTGAATTATTAAGAAAGATTAGAACCACATTAGAGTCAAACGAAGCTTATCTCAGGATATTTGGAGATGTGAGAAGCTCAAAGTGGACAGAGAACCATATCGTACTAGCAAATGGAGTGAATATCCGTGCTAAGGGTGCTGGTGGACAGATTAGAGGGTTTAGACCTGATGTCCTAATCCTAGATGATATAGAGACTGACGAATCGGTAGTATCCGAAGACCAACGCAAGAAGCTTAGGGACTGGCTATTTAAAGCCTGCCTAAACACTCTCTTGCCAAATGGTCAGTTCGTCATCATTGGTACTATATTACATGTTTTATCTGTCTTAAGTGATATTCTAGACACCCCTAATGGGTGGATAAAGAAAAGATACACAGCCTACATAGATGGTGTAGAGGATGAAGGTCATGAGTTGTGGGCTAATGCAAGACCACATAAGTGGCTACAAGAAAGAAAAGCTGAAATTGGCTCATTTGCTTTCGCTAGTGAGTTTATGAACGACCCTAAGACAGACGCTTCAGCACCTATCAAGCCAGAGTACATTAGATACTGGGAAGAACTCCCTAAGCAATACTCAGCAGTTATTACTGTAGACCCTGCCTATTCTGAAGATGATAAAGCTGATTTTAAGGTAGCCAGTTTAATACTAATAGACCAGAACCTTAATAGATACCTTGTTGAATACATACGCACACACGCACCTATTGGAGAATTTATAGATTCTATTTTAAATATGTATCAAAGAAACAAGGGAACGATCACAGGCGTAGGAATACCTAACTCAGGAACAGAGAAGATGTTCTTTGAGTCTGTATTAAAAAGAGCAGAAGAGAGAAAAATCTATGCACCTTTTATAGAACTAAAGAATTCTTTCATATCTACATCTGGAAGAAACATTACAAACAAGAAAGCTAGGATTGTTGCTAGCCTACAGCCATTGTTTGAGAGTGGTAAATATTATATACATGCTAATCATTATGAAGTAAAAGATGAACTATTAACAATCGGTTCAAGTAGAAATGATGATGTTGTAGATACACTATGTTATGCAGAACAGATTCTTCAGCCAAGATATGAAGAACCTAAAGAATTTAATTTTGACGATAGAGGGTTTCTAATTGATGATGAACCAAATAGAGAAAACTATGGAATGTAAGGAGAATAATGAGATATAATTGGTCAGACACAAATAAACCTAGATTAAATAAAGAGAACAAGAAGTCTGACTCTGATTTAGTTAGTAAAATATCTAGGTGGTTAGACGATACAGAGAATTGGGTATCTGAGTGGGATGATAACCAAGAGAAGTGGCATAGACTTCGTATGCGTATCAAGAAGAAGAAGTCCTTTCCTTTTGCTGGATGTGCAAACATTCGCATGCCTACAATAGAAACAAAGATAAGAAAACTTAAAGCAGCTTTGATGAATGTTCTAACTGGTATTAGACCTATCGTACAAGTTGTGCCAACTCCTACAGGTTCGTGGGAAGGTGCACTTAAGATTGAGAAGTTCTTAGATCATCTTCTTATGAATGTTATGAAGATTAAGAACAAACTTATTATTACTATTGACCAAGCATTAGAAAAAGGTTTCTATGTTGTGAAACCATATTGGAAGATAGAAGTTATCCAAAGAATTGAAGAGTTAAAGCTAGAGGACTTATCTGTTGAAGAAGCACAATGGTTATTTAACCCAATGAGAACACCAGAAGAGATTGGAAGTCAGATAGCAAAGAAGTTTGATGTTGATACTTCTCAGAGAGTTGTCGAAGACAATAGGAAAGCAATAGATGCTGCTGTAGTAAAGATATTAGCAGGAGAGAAAGAAGTTAAGATTACAGTACAAGATGTCTTATGTGATTATCCAGACATCGCCCTATGTCCTAGGATTTATGTTCCTACGACTACAGGTTTTGATCCACAGTCAGCACAATATATTATTCAAGAATTTTACATTCCTCTACAGACTCTAAAAAATAATGTCGAGTATAAAGGATGGAAAGATATTTCTGCAAAAGAGATAGAGGAAAAAGGAAGAATAGATTTAGAAGACTCTAGCAACTCATTAGAAGTGACAAAAGATGAGAGAGAAGGAATCACTCGACTACAGAGCGAAGGTAACCTAGTAAAGATTCATGAATGTTATTGTTGGTATGATATTAACAATGACGGAGTAGACGAGAAGTGTATTGTTACTATTGCTCCAGACTTTGGAAAGATGTTACGAAAGATTTCACTTCCATATTACTCAGGAAAATTTCCATTCGTTAAATTCTTTTATGAACTGCTAGATGATAGATGGTATTCACATAGAGGTATTCCAGAGATCATTGAAGATATTGCTAAAGAAATTGATATGCAACATATGATGAAGTTAGACTATTCCACAATGGCTAACTCTCCGACGTTCTTATATCGCTCTGGAATGATTAATAAAAACACAACTAACTTTACTTTTGGATTAGGAATCCCTGTCCATGGTATGAGTCCTCTCAATGATACATTCGCACCACTCAATCAACAAAATCCAAATGTAGAATTCTCTTACGAAAGAGAAGAGATGCTTCTTAATGCAAAGGTTGAAGAGCTTATTGGTCAGGTTGACTTTACTCTACAATCTATGATTAACAAGCGTCAACCAAGAACACTTGGAGAAGTAGAGTTACAGAACCAAAACATGCAACAAGTCTTTTCTTTAGATGCTGATATATTCAGAGGACAGTTTGAAGAACTTGTTAATTGGGTTTATGAACTATGGTGTCAGTATGGTAGCGACAAATACGAGTTCTTATATTTTGGAGATAAGAGTCAAGGCGAGAATATTAAATTAACTAAAGAAGAGTTACAAGGTAAATATAAAATTACTATTCGTGGAAACGATCAGAACACAAATCCACAAGTAAGGCTACAAAAAGCACAACAGGTTCTTATGGCTACACAATCTCCTGTATATGCACAGATGGGTGTTATGACACCACCTAATGTTTATAATGGATTAAAGAGATTCTATCAAGAGTTAGACATACCTAATTGGGAAGAACTGATTACACAGCCTCAGCCACCACCTCCACCAAAACCTAATGTTAAAGTGGATATGGATAATCTGACTGATGCTGAACAAGCACAGATTCTAGCTCAACAAGGAATCCAGCCAGACATGCAAGGTAGGTCTTTAAAATCTCAAGCTAAGATACAAGAGAAACAATCTAAACAAAAGCTAGAGAACATAGAAGCATTAAGTAAGGTATCAGATATGATTGGTAAATCTGAAGGTGAAGATAACAGAGGTATAGCAGAGAAAAGAGGAAGAAGATGAAACTTTCAAAAGAAATCTTAGAGTCTAACATTAAGAGATTGCAGGAAGTAAAAAAGAACAGAGAGTTCTTAATTCCTGATTCTTTCTTATCAGCAATAAACAATAGGGGGCAAAATGGAAAACAAGTATTACGAGGACGGAAGTCAACCAAACGGAAATGAAGATGAGCTTATCAAACGCATCAAAGAATGTGAGATGGTTGTTGATAAGTTAGAAAATGATTTTGTTTGGAAGATAGTTATTAAAGATGCAAAGATATGGCGTGACCAAATTGATAGTGTGTGGCAAGAGATTGATGATGAAGCTAAGTTAAATAAAGCAAGAGTAATAAAGACTGCTTACAATCATATCATTGATTTGCCAAAGAAGTATAAGGATAATTTATTAGCTCTTGAACAGAGTCTAGAAAAAGAGAATGAAATTGAAAAGGATTATGAGGACTAATGCCAGTTAATTATAACGACCCAAACTTTATGGCAAAGCTAGCATTTGCTGAAGCAGATAAATCTTCTATGAAGAACTTTGACGAAGATGCTACAGCGGTACTTCATGTTGCTAATACACGAAAGAATAATCCTAATAGATTTGGTGAGACGATGGAAGAGGTATTCACTAGATCACAATTCGATGGTGTAGGAAGTACGGAGTGGGATAAGGCAGATACTAAGAACCTAACTAAAGACGAGCAGGAATTATTTAAGAGAGCCTTACAGTTACAAGCTGGAGTTAGTAATGGTTCTATTAAAGACCCTACAGGTGGAGCAGACCATTATGCAAATATGGACATCTCTAATCCTAATTGGGGAAATATGAGAACAGAGAAAGAAGCCAAGAATGGTAAATTCTATCCTGTTAAATCTGAAACATCTGGACACACATACTTTAAAGAAACTAATGTTTCTAAGAAGAAAAAAGAAGTAGTACCAGAAGAAAAGAAGCTGATACCTAGTATTAAAGGTGACTTTGGAGATGCGTTTGCAGAAGCACGTAGACGCAAACTTAAAGAGTTTTATTACAACGGTCAGTTGATAGCAGTTAAACTAAAGTAGGGGGCATACGAGTTGCTCCGTAAAAGCAAGGAGAGTTATGGAAGAAGAAAAATTGGATGTAGAGGTAGAGTCGTCCACTATCGAACAGGAAGTGAGCAGTAATGACGATCAGGAAGTCGCTCAAACTGAACAAACAGAAGTAGTTGAAACACCTGTCGAAAAGTCCGTCCCTGAGGTGCGTAAACCTCTTGTAGAGGAAGTAGACGAAATGGGTGTGCCGTTAAAGAACCGCTTAGCGGAAGCTCAACGAAAGTTGCAACAGCGAGAGAAAGAGCTAGAAGAAGCTCGTCAAGCTAAGCAACAACAGCCTGAAGAACAGAAGTATACAAAAGAACAGCTAAGAGCATTTGCTGTGTCCACAGAAGACCAACAAAGTCGTATATGGGCATTAAATGAACTAGAGAAGGTTTCTAGTGAAGAGCAAAGACGAATAGTTAAAGAAGAACTTACAGGACTTCAAAGGCAACAACAGGAAACAAGCATAAGACAACAGACTTTAAATAGCGTTGTCCAACGTAACCCAGACATAGCAGTCAAAGACTCTGCTGGAAAATTCGTTGGATTCAACCCTCAAAGTCCTTTGTATCAAAGAATGAACTTCTATATGTCTAATCCTAGAATTGCCCAACAACCAGATGCCTTAGATATTGCAGAGGCATACGCTCTTCGAGACATAGGTTATGCACAGAAACCTGTAGCTGACAAAACAATCTCGAAACAAGCGAACCAAATCAAATCTCTGCAAAAAAAGACTATGGTAGAAGGTGCTGGAAGTAATTCAAATGTTTCTGTTTCAAGTAGACAGGCTGCAATAGAAAGAGCTAAACAGACAGGAAGTGTTCAAGATGCCTCAGATGCGATGGGTCAAATCCTTCGTGATGGTGGCATGATGTCTGATTAATGGAGAATTAAAATGGCAGCAGGAGCTTACGTAAATCTAGATAAATCGGTAAGAGAAGACTTAATGTCAATTCTTACAAATTTGTCTCCAACTGATACTCAGTTGTGTACTGGTCTTGGTACTTCGGTAGCAAAGAACAGAAAGCATGAGTGGTTGCTTGATACCCTTTCGGATGTCAAGATTAACGCTTATGTTGAAGGTGCTGATGCGTCATATCCGACCATCACTGACCCTTCAAGAATGACTAACTATACACAGATTCATCAACAATCATTTTTAGTATCTGATACTGAAGATGCTGTAGATAAAGCTGCGTTTAATAGTCGTTATCAGTATGAAGCAACCAAGGCAATGAAGATGATTAAAAATGACCTTGAGTATGCTGTAATGCGTGGTGTTCAGCCTTCAACAATGGGTACTGAATCATACGCTGGTGTTATGCAAGGAGTTAAAACTTTCTTGTGTATCACATGTTCTATTTCAGGTACATCTTTAAGTGAATTAAACTTAAATGATTACTTGCAGAATGTATGGAATGTAGGAACAGAAGTTAATGCGATTTATGCACCGATGACGCTTAAACGCAGAATCTCTGGTTTTACAGCTAACGCAACAAAATACTTTGATCAAAACGACAAACGCCTTATTAACAGTATTGATGTTTATTCATCTGATGCTGCTAGCATGGTTAAGTTATTTGCTCATCGTCATGTAACTGTCTCTGGTGACACAAATAACGACATCGTTGGTATTAACGAAGACTTGTTCAAAATAGCATATCTTCGTAAGCCAGTGATTCGTGAAATGGCAAAAACTGGTGACGCAACAAAAGGCAATATTGTTCTTGAAGCTACACTTGAGTGTTTACATCCTCATGCTGGTTTCTTAAGAGCTGGTTGTTTGTAAGATTAACTTGTGGGGTAGGCTTCGGTCTACCCTTCAACATAAGAGGGATTATGGGAAAAGAAAAGAATATAACAACTGATAAGTGGGATTCAGCTAAGTCTATTATTAATATATGGCTAGATGACCCAACTATCTATTGTAACAACTGCGGTGAAAACTTTAATGCAGAATTTCCAGAGAAATGTTGTGATAATGTTCAGCTGGGAAGAAACTTCGACCACGCTTATGGATTGTTCCAACAGAACATAGAGCGAAGGAAGATGCAGATAAATATATATGGTTCAACAAAAGATAAGACAATGAGAGCTTGTGTAAGTCTTCCACCAAAGCTTATGCAGATATTAGAAGGATTTTTCAAGAAGTATGATGAGAAGTTATTTAATAACGATAAAGAACTAAAACAGTTTATGAGAAGATTTCCACAGTTTACAGTTCCAGAATCAATTTAATAGAGGGGGCAGAATGACAACTATTAGTTTACATATAATAGCTAAGGACGAAGTAGGGCAGCTAAAGAGGATAGTAGATGCCTATGAACAGTATTTTGATGATATTGATATTGCTCTTGACGATATGTCACTTTCAAAAGAGATAAGTGCATTAAGTGACAAGATAAAGATTTACCCTTACACTTGGTGTAATGACTTTGCTGATAAGAGAAACTTCTTAGTAAGTAAGTGTACAGCAGATTACTATATGCGTATCGATACAGATGACGCTATTGCTAATCCAGAGAATATAAAAGCTATTGCTCAGAAAGCAAAGCTTAACAGTATTGACTGTGTTCTAATGTGGTATGAATATGCTAAAGATAGTCATGGTTGTGTTCACGCAGCTCATTGGAGAGAAACAATAGTAAGAACAAAAGCCAAAGCTAAGTGGAATAAAAAGATACATGAGAACCTAGTTCCTACAGACAATAAGAACTTAAATACAGTTGTAGAGAAGTCTATCGTTATTCAACATCTTTTAGATTTTAATGAAGTAGGGAATAAACAAACTAGAAATCTAAAGTATCTAATGGATGAGTATGAAGAGACTAAAGATAATCCAGACCCACGAACATTAGCCTACCTAGGAAGAATGTTATACCCTATGGGAAAGCTACAAGAAGCTAAATACTTCTTAGAAGAACATTGTAAGAAATCTGGATGGGATGAAGATAAGATGAAGTCTTGGTGCATGCTTGCAGACATTATGTCTGACTTAGGAAACAACAAGCAAGCAATAGGTGCTGTATTTGAAGGAATGAACGAGAGTCCTAACTTTCCAGATACATACCTTAAGCTAAGCGAGATTTATAATAAGATGGGTGATTGGAAGAAATCAATCCATTGGGGTAATGTAGGTCTTAGGATGGAAGCTCCTATATCTACAACTCTTTATGATCCTAGCTCATATTCTTGGAGACCAGCTATTATTATGGCTCACAATTATATGATGGATGATAATATTGTTAAAGCAAAAGAGTTCTTTGACATGGTTTATAGAATTGTTCCTAATATTGATTGGGTTAAAGCAAATAAGCCACACTTTGATGCTGCTGTAGAGCAGAAGGATTTTATTGAAAGATTCGTAGGTATTATGAAGACTTTGAAGCTGAATAATCCAGAGTTATTACCTAAGATGTTTGATATTATTCCTGATAATTTAAAGAAGCATGAAATTCTAGTTTCTTTAAAGAAGCAGTTTACACCTCTTAAAATATGGGGCAAAGATACAGTTGAAATCTACTGTGGTCAAGCATGGGAAGACTGGGCAGCACCTAGCGTTATCAATGGTATAGGTGGCTCAGAAGAAGCTGTTATATATCTATCAAAAGAGCTTGTTAATCTAGGATGGAAAGTAACTGTCTATTGTAGCTGTGGTGAGATGGAAGGTGAGTATGAAGGAGTCGTATATAAACAATACTATGAGTTCAATACTAAAGACCACCATAATGTACTTATCTCTTGGAGAAACAACATATTCGATAAGAGTATAACAGCTAAGAAGAGATATGTATGGCTACATGATGTTATGCCAAAAGGGTCATACACGGAATTAGAAACTTTTGATAAGTTAATCGTATTATCTGAGTTCCACAAGTCCGTTATAGATGCTCCAGATGAGAAGAAGTATGTTAGTTCTAACGGTATTAATCTAAAAGACTTTAAGAACAAGCATCAAGAAAGAAATCCTCATAGAATGATTTATACATCATCTTATGATAGAGGTATTGAACATCTACTGCATAGATGGGATGAAGTAAGAAAAGAAGTTCCAGATGCAGAGTTACATTTGTTCTATGGTTGGGATACATACGACAAAATGATGGAGTCAGGAAGACGACCTAGGGAATATAGAGATTATATGACCAAGCTAATGAAACAAGATGGTGTCTTCGAGCATGGTAGAGTTGGTCACAAGAAACTTATTAAAGAGTTTCATAAATCTGGTATATATGTATATCCGTCTAGTTTTGATGAGATTTCATGTATATCAGCTATGAAGGCTCAAGAGAGTGGATGTGTACCAGTCGTGTTTGACTTTGCAGCTCTTAAGGAAACAGTTAAATCTGGTATCGTGATAGAAGGGATTGGTTCAGATGAAAAAGCTATGGATAATTATATGTCAGAGCTTATTAGAATCCTTAAAGATACAAAAGCTCAAGAAGCACTTAGAAGAGATATACCAAAAGGAATATTTGGCTGGGATAAAGTAGCTAAGGACTGGAGTGAGAATCTATTCGCTTTAAAACGAGGTATACCTAAAAAATGAAAAGACAGTGGGGGCAATACGAAGTATTAATAGACAGAAAACATTGTAAAGTAAAAGAAGTAATAGTTGATCCTTATGGGAAGATAAGCCTACAGAGACATTTTAAAAGAAAAGAACTGTGGCATATTGTTAAAGGAGCAGCTGAAGTAACTATAGGTGAAGATAAATATATCTATAGAGATGGAAGTTACATATTCATAGAAGTTGGAACTATTCACAGAATAGAGAATATTCTAGACTCTCCATTAGTGTTTGTAGAAATACAGTCTGGTGAGTATTGTGGAGAGGATGACATAGAAAGACTATGAAATTCGGAGCAGTTACACTAGCTTATAATGACGAAGGAACTATAGCAGGTACTATTAAATGCTTAGAACCATTCGTTGATAAGCATGTAGTTTTGATAAGCGAAAAGCCCTATTTTGGGGAACAATCTCCACCAGATAGGACAGAAGAAATATGTGATGATTTAGGATGTGAGATAGTTAAAGGTAACTGGCATCTAGACCACGACCAAAGAACACTAGGAAATCAGCTCTGTAGTGACTGTGACTGGGTGTTTACATTTGATAGCGATGAAATGATGGAAGCTAGACAGATAGAGCGTCTAATAAGGTTTACAGAGAAATGTCCTGTTCCAGCTATAGGAGTTACACCAGAAATCTACTGGCATGATATAGACCATGTTCTCTCACCTAAGCCAGAATATCAACCTATTATAATGATGAAACCTAGCGTTAAGGTTGTTTATATAAGAAATATAGATAGTCCATATGTTCACAGTACAGTAGATATGCACCATTTAAGTTGGGCAGCACCTAAAGATATATACAAGAAAGTAACGAACTACGCACACGCTACTGACTTTGATGGAAAGAAATGGTATAAAGAGAATTACGAGAATTGGACTCCAGATATGAAGACTGCTAATTTACCAACAGGCAGTTTTGAAGTTAAGGAAAGTCCTCTGCCTAAGGAGCTAAGAGATTACTTATGAAAATCTCAGTAATGTTCCCAGTTTACGTACCTTCTAGAGAACATAGAGATATGACAGATAAGGCTCTTTATCTAGCTAAGACAAGAACTAAGGTACACGCAGAGTGGGTCATAGTTGAGACTGGCTCTAATTATTACGCAGATGAGGCAGATGTATATGTCCACGAGAAGACAAGGACAACGCCTAATAAGTCTATGAATGCAGGATTTAAAGCCTGTACTGGTGATTATGTAGTATTTATGTCTAATGACATAATGGTATGTGATGGATGGATTGAGAAGATGTGTGATTGCTTTTATAAGCGTACAGAGTGCGGTATAGCTTCATTAGGGAGTAATGAGCATGGAGACATACCTAGAGATGAGATAATAGAGCAGATGTTCTTCTCAGTATGTATGCTTAAGAAAGAAGATGCTTGGTATGATCCTTTCTATAAATGTATATGGGATGATACAGACCTTGTAATGAGACTATACACTCAAGGTAAGAAATTCTATAAGAATCTAAATGGGCTTATATATCATAAGCCACATTCTACTATGGGTGAGTATGGCGGAGACACAAAAGAATACAATAGATGCCAAAGCTACTTCATAGATAAATACAAGGACTTTAAAGACGATCCTTTCTTTAAAAAATTAGCTTATGGATAGACTTGTAGAGATATGGACAGAAGAACTACCTAATAACTGGAGATGGTCTCCAGATAACTATTTAGGAGGAACTCCAGAAACAGTCATTAATGTAGCAAGGTATTGTGAGTACGAAGTAGTTGTTTACTATGATGGACAACCTTGTATGTATGATGGTGTGTATTATCTTCCAAGGTCACAGTTTAAAGGTAAAGATATTGTATTGGCTTCAAACAGTAAGCCACCAAAGATGGGGAAATATAATATTATTCATTTCTCTTGGGATAATGCAAGACAAGAAGATTATCAAGAGTTTGATGAAAGAATAGTTATATCTCCATATCATCAAAGTCTATTTGGAACTGACTCTAGGATAGTACCATTATCATGTGATAAAGAGAGCTTCCAATCAACTTATAAAGTTAAGAAACAATGTTTATACTCTTCTTCTCCTGATAGAGGTGGAGAGTTTCTAGATAGCATATGGGAAGAAGTATTTGAGAGAACAGGTGCTAGACTAATCAAAACATATAAGAGTAGCATCTCAGAAGATGAGATGAAACAACTATATAGACAGAGTGAGTTCTGGTTACATCCTTGTCAAGGAGTAGAGTTATTCTGTATTTCAGCAGTTAAAGCACAGGTAGCAAGATGTATTCCAGTTGTAGTTCCTAACATGGCACTAGAGACTACAGTGAAGTATGGTGTGAGGACTACGCTAGAGAATTATAAAGAAGACTTGATTAAAGCTATTAATAATCCACCAAAATCTGAGATAGTAGACTTTGGTAGTTGGGAAGAAGTAACAACAGAAATATTTAAAAATGTAAAGGAAATAATATGAGAGATTTTTCAACTATGAAAGCAAATGTTGGGACAGATGTTCAGGATACGTCTTCTGCTCTTCAAACAATTATAGGAAGATATGTAAATAAGCGATACTTCGATATTCTGAGGTTATCTAATTGGCAAGCAGTTAATAAGACATTCTTAATATCTCTTTCATCTTTGGCTACACTACCTACAAACTTTGGTAAAGAGTTAGCTTGTTTAGATAGCTCTAGCAATCCAATGAATAGAATAGACATCGAAGAATTAGCTAGACTAACTCCTACAACAAGTGACTACTGTATCTTCTCAGACCAGAATGGTGCAAGACAGATAATGACATGGAATACAACTAGCGTTACATTACAACTTCCGTACATAGTAAAACCAGAAGCATTATCAGCAACAACAGATGAACCTTTAATACCTTGTGAAGACATGATTGAGGCAGGTGCTATTGCAGATGTATGGAGATATAAAAGACAGTTTGCTAAAGCACAAGCTATGGAAGTTATGTATGCAGATATGCTATCTAACTTAATATGGGACTATGAAAATCAACCAGCTTATCCAAGACAATTCACTCCAACCACTTATTCGAGAGACCTTCTATAATGTTCAGAAATAAAATAAAAATGCAAGGCTCTGCTCCTTCTCAAGATGAACAACAAATGTTTATCATTAGAAGAGACTTCTCTGGAGGTGTGAACTCTAGACAACAGGGAGCTTTGATTGGTGAAACACAGGCTACTGTTTTATATAATGCAGATATTGGAACTGGTGGACAGTCTACTAAACGTAATGGTTCAGTACAGATAGGTTCTCTTGCTAGTTTAGGAGTTGATGTATTAGATATACATAACTTTGATATTCAGGGAGAGACAGACCAGCTATGGCAATATCAGAATGATACAATGTATCGATGGCTAGGAACAGGTAATTGGACAGGCATTTCGTATGCTTCTCTTATCAGTGGTGCTTCAGAAGTATCAATGATTTCTGCTAAAGAAAGTGGACTATCTCCTGATGATATAGTTGTATTTTATAATGGAAAGAATAATGTCCATAGGATAGATGTTGATGGAGTATTCCAAGACTTAGGAAATGGGGCGACTTCACCACCACTCACAGATGTTATGGCTTGGTACGGAAACCGAATATGGGGGTTATTGAATGATTTGCTTTATTTCTCAGACGCATACGACAGTGACTATTCTACATCTTTTGATAGAACTACAAACATATATCGCATACCTGTAGGAGAGGAAAGAGGTATTATTCCTACAAGAGATACAGGAATGGTTATTATGGGTAAGGATGCTATTTGGGGTCTTGCTCCAAGTGCAGTTCCAGCAGCAACAGATAAACCTGAACCTATCGTTACAAACAGAGGTGTCGTTAGTAAAAAAGGATGGGTTAATGCTGGAGATGACATCTACTACTTTGCTAAAGATGGTTTCAGAGCATTAAGAAGAACTGTTCAAGATAAGTTACAAGCTGGTGTGGACTATCCTTTATCATATATGCTTAAAGATGAGTTCGATGCTATCTCTTGGGGTCATATTGAGAAACTTACAATGGAATATTTCGATAATAAGATATTCATGGCAGTACCTACTTCAGCTACGACATACGATACTTGGGTATATTATCCACAGAGCCAATCATTTATGGTTATTAAAGGATGGACTCCTAAATGTTGGGATAGATACAAAGTAGGTGGAGAAGAGTTCTTGTACTACGGAAAACAAGGACAGAATAAAGTATTCCAAGCATGGAAAGGTTATACTGACGAGGGTAATACTAACACAGATGGAACAGCTATAAACTACCAAGAAGAAGGTCGTAAAGAAGATGGTGGACAGCCACTTATTAAAAAGGCTGGTGGAACGCTTAAGATCAAAGCTCTATCATCAGGAGACTATGACTTAACTGTATATGTTTCTGTAGATGATAATGCTTATCAGACTCTAGGAACGATTAACTTAACTGGTAATTCTCCTACTCTTCCTGCAACACTACCTTTTACTTTAGCTAGTGATAATATCATTACAAAAGCATTTTCACTTGATAGTTTAGGTGAGTGGAATCAGATAAGAGTTAAAATACAACACAATGCGATTAATGGTTCAGATGACATCACTGTATTAAGCAGAGACATCGTAACCTACGCACTAACTTTTCAAGATGAGGGCTAACATGGAATATCAAAGAGATGAAGTCAGGGAAGACTTATTTAATTCAAGCTACGGACTAAAACCAGAAGTTAATATTAAATATGAGTTAAATGAAGATCAGACATTTAAAACATTTACTTTAAAGTTTAATTATAAAGACGAAGAATGGATTCTAAATGAGGTCTATAAAGATAATACAAACATGTCAGAGTATGTAACGCTTACAGGAGTTGAAGAACCTTTTGTTAATCCTAACGGAGCATTTAATGACGCAGAACATAAATTAGTGGAGATGATGAAAAATGGCAACTTTAAATAAAGGATATTCATTTGGAGCTACAGAACAGGTAACCAATGCAAAGTTACATGCTCTCGTAGATTCTGGGACAATATCAGGAATAGTAAACGCAGATATAGATGCTTCAGCTGCAATAGCAGGAACTAAGTTCGCTGATGTTGATGGTGGTAAATTAACAGGGCTAGCTAATGTAGCTTCTGGTGCTGGGGTAATACCAGCTGCAAATCTTACAAGTGTTGCTCAATCAGGAGCTAACTCTGATATTACTTCTTTATCTGGACTTACAACGCCTCTATCTACAACACAGGGTGGAACAGGTCTTACAGGTCTAACTCAAGGTGATATATTCTACGATAATGGTGTAGCAGCAATCAATAGACTGGCTGCTGGAACTTCTGGACAAGTTCTAACTACTGGTGG
>CAZKXV010000016.1:0-15560 GCA_964556835.1 uncultured Clostridia bacterium | reverse complement strand
CTTCGAATTTCTTATCTCTATTCATTAGTTTTATTACTTCATCTTTGGGGTTATTATTGTTAAATAGTATATTATTTATGCTCTCTATAATAGGCATTTCTATGCCATATTTATCTGCTAAATGTCCAACAGCTTGTGCGGTATATACGCCCTCTACAACCATTTTGATATCGTCTAAAGCATTTTGCAAAGTTGCACCTTTTCCAATCATTATTCCAGCACGCCTATTACGGCTGTGCATACTTGTGCAAGTAACTATAAGGTCGCCGATTCCAGAAAGACCATTAAATGTCTCCCTCTTCGCTCCCATAGCTTCTCCTAGTCTTATTATCTCCGCCATTCCTCTTGTCATAAGAGCTGCTTTCGAATTATCGCCGAAATTCAATCCATCAGAAATGCCTGCGGCTAGTGCAATAACATTCTTGGTAGCTGCCCCAATTTCTACGCCTAAGATGTCATTACTACAATATACCCTGAAAGTATTATTCATAAAAACTTCTTGAAGTAATTTTACAGTTTTTCTATCTTCACAAGCTGCTATTACTGAAGTTGGTATATGTCTTGCTACTTCTTCGGCATGGCTTGGTCCGGAAATTACAGCTACTATATTATCTTGCAACTCATCATTGATTACTTGGCTTAGAGTTAGTAAAGTCTTGTCCTCTAACCCTTTTGCTACTGAAACTAATATTTGATTCTTCTTAGCATATCTTTTCACGCTTTGTGCTGTCTGTCTTATAAATGACGATGGGACTGCAAAGATGAGTATATCCTTATTCAGAATAGCCTCCTCAATGTCAGCAGTAATAGCAATACTCTCATCGATTATTATACTAGGGAGTTTAGCTTCATTTTCTCGTTTTTCGATAAGAAATGTTACTTCCTCCTTAAGAGCTGACCATAACGTAACCTTATGCCCGTTATCATTGAGTAATATGGATAGAGCAATTCCCCAACCGCCTGCACCTAATACAGCTATATTCATTCTTCTGTTCCTTCATCTACAATTTGAATTTTCTTGTCTTCAATCCTATTCTCCTTGCCTTTGATTAGCCTCTTGATATTCTCTCTATGCTTGAATATTGAGATTGCACCAATAATGATAATAAGAATAAGCATTTCAGTATTAGCCCTGTACCTAACAATCGAATATGCTATCATAACAAGCATTCCAAGAATTGAACCAAGAGAAACATACTTTGTAATAAATATAAGGATAAGCATTGAACCTGTAATAATTATTGAAGCTAAAGGATTGATACAAAGTAATATGCCACTTGTCACAGCAACACCTTTGCCGCCTTTGAAATTCAAATAAAACGGCCAATTATGACCCATAACTACTCCTAATCCCGCATAGATTCCTGCGATTTGACTATCATCGTAGATAGCTCTAGCGATAAAAAATGCAACTACCGCCTTAAGAACATCGCTTGCAAATGTAATCAATCCCAGTTTCTTGCCAAGCACTCTGAACGCATTAGTCGTACCAAGGTTACCACTTCCAAAATTTCTGACATCTACGCCTTTTACTGTTTTGCCTAAGATATAAGCTGTCTGAAAACAGCCAAAAGCATAACCTATAATCAAACTTATTATTCTATCAAATATTGTTAACATTTTTTTACCTGCCTCAGTTATATTGTCACGATCTTATTCATGAATTATATTGTATAAGCTAGTAAATGTCAAACTAATAAGACACATAACGTGATCTCATTAAAGTCGATAGTTTCAATACTTTACTAAATAAAATTCCACAATGCCAATAAATATAGACCAATCTACAAAAAAAAGAGAATAGCTTATACTATTCTCATCAAGTAAGTTTTTTCTTATTTTTGCTTCATAAGTCTAAGCCTATACTATTAATACGATAGTCTAAATTAGTAATTTGCTATCTAATTATAGGCGACATTTGAAGTCGCTATAGCCGAATTCACGAATTAGTTTCTGCTCGCCATTAGTTTTCAGTAATACTATTGAAGGTAAATTGACGCCATTAAAAGTATTATTTTTCACCATTGAATATATTGCCATATCACATAAAATAAGCTTATCTCCAATCTTTAATGGATTATCAAATGAATAATCACCTATTATGTCGCCTGCAAGGCAAGTATGCCCGCTTAATCTATAGGTAAACTCTTTCTGATTGGGGTCGCCTGAATTTATAATATTTGGTCGGTATGGCATTTCAATTACATCGGGCATATGGCAAGATGGTGATACATCTAATACGGCATTATCAATACTATTGCTTACAATATCTAAGACTGAAGCTACCATAAATCCTGCATTGAGTGCGACCGCCTCGCCAGGCTCTAAGTATATTTCTACATCGTATTTTTGCTTGAAATTATTAATTGTATTTACTAACAAATCAATATTGTAATCTTCTCTCGTAATATGATGGCCGCCACCAAAGTTAATCCATTTCATATTAGAAATGATATCGCCAAACTTCTCTTCACATATTTCAAGTGTCTTTATTAAAGGCTCTACACCTTGCTCACAAAGTGTATGGAAATGCAGTCCACTAATCCCCGTTAAATCCTCGCTATGAAACTTATCTGCAGTTATTCCAAGTCGACTACCTTTGCTACAAGGGTCATAAATAGGTTTCATCTGCGTTGAAAATTCGGGGTTTATCCTAAGTCCACAATTCTTATTCACTTGTAAGCACCTATCTTTGTATTTATGCCATTGTGTAAATGAATTGAATATTATATGGTCACATATTCCTAGTATTTCTCCGAATTCTTCTTCTCTATAAGCAGTAGCAAAAATATGATTTTCCTTACCCATTTCTTCATTCCCTAGTTTAGCTTCAAAAAATCCACTTGCGGTTGTGCCATCAAGATATTCCGCTATAAGCGGATAAGTGCTATACATAGAATACGCCTTTTGTGCAAGCAGAATTTTCGAGCCAGTTCTATCTTTTACACTCTTAAGTATCTCTAAGTTCTTTGTAAGCAACTCTTCGCTTACAATATAATAAGGTGTTTTATATATATCTAATGGAAAATTCATTTCTTATCCTCTGCACTCTTTCTGCGAATTAGACAGCTAAAATTATAATAATTCGAAACTCATATAATAATAAAATCTATATATCTAGTCAACAAGTTCTGGAGAGTTATCAATTACCCAAGGAAGCCCGTATTTGTTAAGTGCTTCCATAAATGGGTCTGGATCAAATTCTTCTATGTTTTTGACTCCTTTATCACTCCATTTACCAGTCAATAACATCATAGCCCCTATCATTGCAGGAACACCTGTAGTATAACTTATTGCTTGCGACTCAACTTCTTTATAGCATTCTTGATGATCGCAAACATTATAGATATATAATGTCTTATCTTTGCCATCTTTCTTACCTATGAAAATACAGCCTATATTTGTTTTCCCAATAGTTCTAGGTCCTAATGATGCAGGGTCAGGCAATACCGCTTGCAGAAACTGTAGTGGCACTATTTTATGCCCCTCGTACTCTATAGGCAAGATAGAGGTCATTCCCACATTTTCTAAACACTTCAAATGTGTCAGATAGCTTTGTCCGAAAGTCATAAAGAATCTAATTCTTTTTATACCTTTAATATTAAGAGCAAGACTCTCCAATTCTTCATGGTGAAGTAGATACATATCTTTTTCGCCTATTTGTGGGAAATTGTATTCTCTCTTAATTTCCATAGGTTCAGTTTCTATCCATTCTCCTTCTTCCCAATAACTACCTTTTGCAGTCACCTCTCTAATATTAATTTCAGGATTGAAGTTAGTTGCAAAAGCATATCCGTGGTCACCCGCATTAGCATCTAGAATATCAATATAATTGATTTCATCGAAATAATGTTTAAGTGCATAAGCGGAGAAAACGCTTGTAACACCGGGGTCAAAACCGCTTCCTAATAATGCTGTAATGCCAGCTTTTTCAAATCTTTCACGATAATCCCATTGCCATTTGTATTCAAATTTTGCTGTATCTTTAGGCTCATAATTAGCGGTATCTATATAGTTTGTCTTAGTTGCAAGACACGCATCCATAATAGTCAAATCTTGATAAGGTAAAGCCAAATTCAATACAACATCAGGCTTATAAGAATTGATGAGCTCAATCAATTCATCAACATTATCAGCATCGACCTTAGCAGTCGAAATTTTTGTTCTGCCTCCACCTAGTTTTTCTTTCAATTTATCACACTTACTTAAAGTGCGACTAGCAATCATTATATCATCGAAAACTTCACTGCACTGACAACATTTGTGAATGGTTACACCTGCAACGCCGCCACATCCAATTATTAAAGTTCTACCCATAATTCCAACCTCCTTTGTTCATTAATTATACCCTTTTAACTTTCTTATGACTAACCTTATTTTACATCATTTTGCTATAATTAGCAAAATTTCTCTTAACAATTTACAAGCGACAGCTGTTGAAACACCGCTATTATCATAATGTGGCGACAGTTCATTTATATCACAAGCGACTATGTTAAGGCCTGTCAGACTAATTAGCCCATCCAACAGTTCTTTGAAAGATACTCCTCCTGCTTCGCTTGTTCCTGTACCGCTTAATAGTGATGGATCTAGAACATCAAGGTCAAGAGTAAGGTATATCGGTTTCCCTTTCAATTTCTCAACCGCTTGTTGCAATCCATCAAGGTCAAATTTGTGCATAAATGTATGTTCTTTTGCAAAAATAAATTCCTCCCTATCTCCGCTTCTAATACCGAATTGGTATATCTTATTGTCCCCAACAATATCGTAACATCTTCTGATTACAGTAGCATGCGATAATCTCTCGCCGAAAAAAGTATCTCTTAAATCTGCGTGAGCATCAAAATGTAAAATATGTAAATCATCATATTTATGACTTACCGCCCTTACACTTCCATAAGTAATGAGATGTTCACCGCCAAGCATTACTGGTATTTTGTTATCACTAAGTATTGTAGTGGTTCTTTCTTCAATCAATGCTAATACTTTCTCAGTATTTCCGAAAGGAAGCTCAATATCCCCGCTATCAAAAACATTTATTTCTAGCAAATCTTTGTCTTGATATGGCGAATAAGTCTCTAAACCATAGGATTCATTTCGAATTGCAGAACATCCGAATCGTGTGCCTGCCCGAAAAGATGTAGTACCATCAAATGGTGCACCGAAAATTACAATCTTACTATCACTATAATTGCTTTTGCAACCAACAAAAGTTACTACATTTTTATTCAACATTTTCCAACATCTCCTGTACATAATTAGGCAGATAAAATGCACCTTTATGCAAATTGGTATTATAATATTTTGTTTTTATTCCTAATTCATCCCATTCTTTAGCTTTCAGATCTGCAATCGGATGATACTTCTTGCTGGCAAATCCAAACAGCCAATGTCCCGATGGATAAGTAGGTATATGTGCTTGATAAACTCTAGTTATTTCAAAGGAGTTATATATTCTTTTATGTGCTTTTTCCATAGCAAGCGCATCATTTGCATAGAACGGGCTTTCGTGTTGATTAACCATTATCCCATCTTCAACAAGCGCATTATAACAATTACCATAAAATTCTTTTGTGAAAAGCCCTTCCCCTGGACCAAACGGGTCAGTTGAGTCCACTATAATCAAATCATAATAGTTTTCATACTTTCTCACAAATTTCAAACCGTCTTGATAATGAATCTTAACTCGTTTGTCCCCTAGCTTGCAAGAAGTCTGATCTAGATATTCCTTACAAACTTCGATAACTTGCTCATCAATTTCAACTAAATCAATCTGCTCGACTGTGTCGTATGCAACAAGCTCTCGAACAGCTCCACCATCGCCGCCGCCTATTATTAGGACTTTCTTGATATTTCTATTGACTGCCATAGGAACATGGACAATCATCTCATGATATATGAACTCATCTTTCTCAGTCAACATCATATACCCGTCTAATGTCAAGAATTTGCCAAATTCCTTACAAGAAAATATATCAATTCTTTGGAACTCGCTTTGTCCACTATACAGCTGCTTGTCCACTTTGATAGAAAACTTAACATTTTTGGTGTGCAATTCACTAAACCATAAATCCATTATATACTCCTATAAATTCCTTTAGAAACACTATTTGATTGTGTTCAATCTTTCTACATTCATATCCTCTGAACCTGTCAGAGAACAGCCTTTATCCTTGCAATATCCGATATAAGCAATAATTTCTTTCGTTATCATTTCTCCAGGTGCCAAAATAGGTATACCGGGAGGATAACACATTACAAATTCACTACATACCTTTCCGATTGACTCATCTAGTGGCAAGCTTACACTCTCTGCATAAAATGCCTCTTGCGGTGATTTAATAACTTTCGGAATGATATACTCTTGTGTCATAAGCGTCGCCTTACTACGCTTGTACCTTCTTCTTATTTCACTCAAAGCACCAATTAAACGCTCTATATTCTTCTCGCTATCGCCAATGCTAACATAAGCTAAGATATTGCCCAAATCACCGAATTCTATCTGAATATCATACTCTTCTCTTAGCAAGTCGTATACTTCTATCCCTGCCAATCCTACATCTATAGTATAGACAGATAATTTTGTTCTATCGAAATCAAATATAGAATCTCCATTAATTAGCTCCTCACCATAAGCGTAATAATCACCAATTTCATTTATTTCATCTCTTGCATATTGACAAAGTTTTGCGACCTTACCAAATATTTCTTTGCCATTAATAGCTAGAGTTCGCCTACTTATATCAAGACTAACTAGCAATAAATAAGAAGCACTGGTAGTTTGTGTAAGATTGATTATTTGTCTAACATAATTATGATTGACATTTTCTCCGCACAGTAGAAATGAACTTTGTGTCAAGGAACCGCCCGACTTATGCATACTAACTGAAGCAAAATCCGCACCAACACTCATAGCTGTAGCCGGCATATTCTCACCGAAATAGAAATGTGCGCCATGTGCTTCATCTACGCAAACCATCATATCATGAGCATGTGCATATTCAGTTATACTCTTCAAGTCAGAGCAAATACCGTAATAGGTAGGATTATTAACAAAAACAGCTTTTGCATCAGGATTATCTTCTATAGCTTTTATTATATCGCTAACCGACATGCCAAGCACAATACCTAGCCTATCATCACTTTTTGGATTGATATATATCGGTATAGCACCGCATATAATTATAGCATTAATAACGCTTCTATGCACATTACGTGGCAAAATAATCTTTTCTCCCGCTTTTACTACCGCAAGCACCATTGCTTGAACAGCGGAGGTAGTGCCATTTACCATAAAAAATACGTGACTTGCCCCGAACGCTTCGCTCGCTAATTCTTCCGCCTCAGCAATTACACTTACAGGATGACATAGATTGTCTAATGATTTCATTGAGTTCACATCAATTCCCAGACATTTATCACCCAAAAACTTTGTTAACACAGGATTACCCTTGCCCCGCTTATGCCCCGGCACATCAAAAGGCACAATTCTCATTGATTTTAATTCTTCTAATGCCTCCATAATAGGTGCTTTGGTTTGTCTATTAGTCAATATATCTCTCCTTAGTACACATTTGTTCCGCTGAAAATTTCTATCATCTCTTTCTTGAGATTGTCCGTGATTGTAAGCCTTGTCTTAGGCGCTAACTCATAAGCATCCGTATTCAACAAATAGTTCTGTAGTACAACTTCTTTAATCATCATTTTGGTGTGAAATATATTTGATTGATATATATTTACATCAATAGCATCATAATTCAACAATGTGGCTGGGTCAATATAATTCTGTATTGAGGTAATCTCCTCATCAATAAAATGCTTTTTCCCTGCCAAATCTCTTGTAAAGCCCCTTACCTTATAATCCATAGTAATAATATCCGAATCGAAACTGCCTATTAGATAATTAAGCGTGGAAAGCGGTGTAATTTCACCACAAGTTGCAACATCTATATCCACTCGAAATGTCGCAATTGAATTATCCGGGTGATACTCGGGATAGGTATGGACAGTAACATGGCTTTTGTCTAAGTGGGCGACAATTATTTCTCCATCTGTTGATGGAATCATACTCTGTTCGGCTATAAGCACAGTTACACTAGCACCTTGTGGCTCGTAATCCTGTTTACTTACATTTATAACATTCGCACCAATCATTTCCGTTAGTTGCATAAGTATACTCGTTAATCGTTCACTATTATATTGTTCATCAATATACTCTACATAATCTTTCTGTTCTCTTGCTGACTTAGCATAACAAACATCATATATATTAAAACTAAGCGACTTAGTCAAGTTATTAAATCCGTATAATTTCATCTTATTGTCCATATTGTCCTCCATTTTAGTGGTTTTGCTTCATATTAGTATTAACTTTTCTTGCCCCATAATAATATCATTATAGACAAAAAAAGGTATATTGCATCAACAATACACCTTACGAAACCAATTAATATACCAGCTTGGTACAAATTATAGCAGTTCAGAGTCTATTTAGCAAGAAAATACTTTTACTACTCTTATTGACCGTTTCACAAGTGCGCATATGTCTACACATTAAGGTTTATAGTAACCAACTTATAAAATTTGAGCTTCTAACTCAATCAATAACGACAAAACGAATTTCGTCTTCGGCAGTTGACCAGGCTGTCCGTAAGCCAGTGATTTCAATATGAATACAAGAATCAACTTCCCTAAACAATTTGAAACGGCCTAATAGTTCTTATCTTTTGCATTTCTACAATCGACTCCATAACTAAGACTATTATAATTCCTTTAATCTTATATGTCAAATAAATTATTAACTTATCTTGAAAATGTCTCAATCTGCAGAAATTGTTTATATTCTTGCCTTTTGCATTATTATCTTCTGCATTCTAGAATATATTCACTACATTTTATCGCTCGTAATTTCGTATATAAATATTAAGTGAATATCATTAATCCACCTCTATTTTATTATTCTTCCAGAACTCTTCAATTTTCTGCTTACCCTTAAAACTAGGTACTGTATGCTATTTTACCCAACGATTAACGGTAATAAAAAACACATCAAGCGCCATTTTCTAGCATCTCTTGATTCATATTTAGGCTCAACCTAACTTTCTTAATTTTTTACAAAGGGCATATTTACCTACTAAATAATTTATAATAAGATTATAATATCTTAAGTCTATATTGCAAATATCATAGACAATTTATAATTAATCACCTTTATTTATTAATTATTTCTCATCTCTTTTCTTAACTTTAACTTCTCATAGAACACTAGAACAATATAAGTAATAAATGAATTGATAATTAGCCCTGGTATTACTGCTAGCAAGCATATTATAATACTGCTTTTAGACTTTATTTTCATAAGGCTTATTAAGCCTGCAAATATTAAGGGTATGAATATACCGAAAATTAGCACAGACCACATTAGCGGAGGCAAGGTAAGAATTCTTAAAGGCAAGGGGAAAATTCCTATTAGAAGTCCCATTATGCACATTATTATCACAGAATTCTTCATCGGCCTATTCACCATAAACTGTGGAATTAGAAAGCTTCTCCATATGGATGCAGTTTGTGCGCCTCCCATTATTCCGCCTATTATGTTTCTCAAAGAAACACCCACAAAAGATGCTTCCACATCCAAACTTACATTGCAAAGAGGGATGCTATCATGAACAGTCATTATTGAGGCTGTGTCAACTGTCCATAGAATAATTATAAATATTGCGAAAGGCAAAGCTTTGAAAAAATTTAGGAAACTCATGCCATATCCAATTCCCCAAACATCGTTCCACCAATAATTAGGCGAGAACCTCAGTGCTTCATAGTTATTCAAATCCTGAAATATAGGCTCATACGCTGATAATACGATAAAAGAAATTATAATCGAAACTGGTATCATAAACCATAATTTTTTTATGTATAAGAAGTATATCGTTAATAATCCTAGAATAATTAGTATCAATAAGAATGCTTTTAGATTACCATTAAAATAATCGTATAAATGGTTAACAGACAATATAACACCCGAGATACCAAACACAAGGCTAATGCCTGCCTTACTTATTAGCCCTGAAAGATTTAAGAGCTTACTAAATATACCAGTCTTAATGAATATAATACCTATAAGCCCAACTAATATGCTGAGCATTAAGGGATGCACTCCATAAGATGCCATCATAGGTATCATAACTACTAGAGGCGCTAGCGTTCCCGCTGGTGTTGCTTTGGGGTAAATGAAGAGCATAATAAGAGTAAATATACTGACAATAATCAGCTCAAGTCTGATATTATTAAAAACAAAAAAAGCATTAGATATCCGCAACTCTTCTGCCCATACATATGCAAAAGAGGATACTAGTGCTATTTTGCCTAATAAACCGGATATAGCCGGTATAAAATCAATAAATCTAAAATCAAGCTTTTTCATATACCTCGTTTATTAGAATCTCATAGGCATTAATTTCAAATAATCTTCTAATGAGGCATCATTTAAGAATAAATTGATTATTTTAATACCTAAAGGATTAAGCTCCTCTGTTAGAAATACTTTTAATTCCTCTTTAAAGAAAGATTTTAGTATTTTTGCTCCTTCATCATAGCCTTCTATGCCCATTTCATGTTGCAATTCAGGCATTAGAAATGTTTTTCTAATATATTGACCATCAACTCTCAAAGAATTCAAACAGAAACCTAGGAGTGTACATCTGGCTTTCTCTAATTGATCTTCCTTGAATTTTGCACTACCTCTCCTTGCAATATATTCTCGCATTATCCACTGTGGCATAAAGCCTACCTGATAGACACCTATATGCTGATTAGGAATTAATAGATACCTTGTATTCTTAGAGTTTATCATCTGGTCTAGTAACAAATTCGCCTGTTTCACTCTTTTGCCTGTTGCAAATGGCCAGTATGAACCTACCCCTTCGCTTGATAAACCTTTAGAATCTGTTATACTAGGATTATTATGCCCTCTAGGTGATACAAGTCTCCAAATCCATGCTAAAGCAGGAGGTAATATATGAAACATACCTAAGATACCATATGAAGGATTTTCTTTCGTGCATGCCGGTGCTCTTACACCAAAACTTCTTACATCTATTTCAACAGGCTCATTTATAACACTTTTGACCAAACGCCTTGGCAAGATAACTCTTGGGTTCGGGCATGGCTTTCCATCAGAGTCAAGTGTGTGCTCCCATACAAGACATGTAGAATTAGGTACACCCTGAATATTTAAGAATATTAAAGGCTCAGCTGGCTGTAAAAAAAGCTTTTCATATTGAGGCGTTGTCCCATAATTCTTAATATGGTCAAGTCTTAGAAACCATCCTTGCTCTGCATCTGTTACTACCAGTTTTTTACTTCTGTTCTGCATTCTAGGATGACAAAGCGCCATATCATCAGTTACAGGCCTTAATTCACATGAATCATATAATTCCAAAAAATATGTCTCTTTCGTGATCGTATTCTCACCTAGCTTTATTCGTCCGTCCATTTGCTTGTGTAAGTTTTCTATCATTTCACTTTTTCCGCCGCCAGAAGCCCCCTCATGCATTATTATTATTTCATTATCATAGGGTGTTATTACTTTGACAGTAGACGCATGCATTGTAACCCAATTTTCCTTTTCTCCGATATTTAATAGAACACCGTATACCCCTTTTTTTGCGCTTGGTCCGGGATAAAGGTTATAGGAAAATAATTCATGCATTGATGATAGTCTGTTATGAACAACAATTTGTTTGCCATTAAAGTGGGTATGCCTGAATGGTGGAGCTAAGAAGATTATCGCCTTAGGTTCAAAATCATTTTCTATTTGATCTATTGCAATCAGCCCTTGCAAATCAGCAAGCCCACAAGCAAAAAACCCTGCGTTTGAGGGCGCTATTAGAAGAGCATCATAGCCATACTCATATCCGCCTGCTTTAAATGGCATAACTATTAGTTCTTGTTTTTTGAGCCATTCAAATGTTTCATTTCTTAATTGATCAAAATCTTTATTATAAATATCTTTATACTTTGGCTTATCCGATTCCTGTTCATCAGAAACAATCATGCAGTCCGGATCCCTTCGCCGCATATAATCATCATAATAATTAACTACAACACCATTCTTACATCTGACTACACTGGCTTCCTTAACAAGTTCGCCATTGATATCATAATTTATCTCAAAAACATCTTTATCTTTATCAATAGCTAATTCTACAAGCTCCTGTCTTGATATGGGAAGTATTACATTAGGACTGTTATCCAATATATCTTCAACATATTTCGGCAGTTTGATTTTATCAGTATTAATATTTGTATATTTTTCTTTTAAAGTCATTATCTTTCTCCTAATAATCTGTATAGTATTTCTTTATAAGCGTTTTCTACTCCTCCCAAATCCCTTCTGAATCTATCTTTATCTAATTTTTCTTTAGTTAAACTGTCCCAAAATCTGCAGGTATCTGGAGAGATTTCGTCAGCTAGAATTATTTCGCCCGTTGATGTCTTACCATATTCCAATTTGAAATCTATAAGCTCTATATTAAAGTCTTTTAAGAAACCTTGCATGATTTTATTGATTTTAAGAGAATAGCTAGCGATTAATTTCATTTCCTTTTTTGTTGCTAGTTTTAAAGCCGCTATGTGATAATCATTTATCATTGGATCTCCTAATTCATCGTCTTTATAGGAATATTCAATAACAGTTTTAGAAAGCTTTACACCTTCTTCAATGCCTATTCTCTTAGAAAGCGAGCCGGCAATAATATTTCTAACAATTACTTCTATAGGTATTATTTTTACTTTCTTTACTAAGGTTTCTCTATCTGATAACTCTTTAATATAATGTGTAGGTATGCCATTTTCTTCTAATAATTTCATCATATGATTTGTTATTCTATTATTTATTACACCCTTTCCTATTATAGTACCTTTTTTGATACCGTTAAATGCTGTTGCATCATCTTTGTAATCAACTACAAATTTTTCTGTATCTGCAGTAGAGTATACTTTTTTTGCTTTTCCTTCATAAATTAAATTAATCTTTTCCATTTTTTTTATTCCTTTATATTATTTTGTATTTGTTTTACATTTTCCACCACATTTCTGTTTGTAGTTTCTCATCCTTTTTTATAACTTCTTCCACCATATCATTCTTCATCTTGATAAGGCTTTGTGACAATTCCTCATCGCTAACTGCAAGTATTTGTATCGCTAGTATACCTGCATTTTCCGCTCCGTCAACTGCAACTGTTGCTACAGGTATTCCCTTGGGCATCTGCACTGTTGACAACAAAGCATCAAGCCCGTCTAGCGAAGCCTTTATAGGTAATCCTATAACTGGCAAAATGGTGTGTGCTGCCAATACTCCTGCAAGATGTGCCGCCTTACCTGCTGCGGCAATTATTGTTCCAAAACCATTATCCTTAGCTCGTTCGCTGAATTCAGCTGCTCTATGTGGCGTCCTATGTGCACTCATAACATGCACTTCAAAAGGCACATTGAATTTCTTTAACTCATTTATTGCCCCTTTGACAACAGGTAAATCAGAATCGCTTCCCATAATAATTGCTACTTTTTTACTCATACATTTCCTCCTTATATTTTAAATGCAAAAAAGCCGATACCTTGTTAGGTATCGGCTTACTTTCAACTTAGCTTAGCTACTTTGTACGTCTTCCGTTATTTTTTTGTTATCATTTCTTCTAAATTCTTGTCTACAATAATTATTATAATCTTTTGACTAGTCTTTGTACTTATATCAGAATGGGTGCTGATTACGTTTACATTAATAACATCTCTTATTAATGTCTCCAGATATCCTCTCCCGCCTTCAAACAATGACGTTCGCATCTTCTTATACAACTCTATTCCTTGAGCAGAATTAGTTAATTTCTGCTCTGATGGACTCAGAAACCCTGAGAGCCTTGATATTATCATATCATTGATAATATAAGAGCGGATAGATTTGGGGCCTCTGCCCATATATTCTATCTCAAATTTACTTATAGCCTCACTCAACTTGGATTCTAATTGTCCTTTGGTCATCTTTTCACCTACGCCTATATTATAATATAACTATACGCTATGTCAAATAAATAAACACCTTAACTATATAATTTATAATTATTCTTATTATAAAGCCTTATTATAATAGTAATTAAACCTTTTATTATTCTATGACCAATATACTTTATTTTTGCAATATAACCCCTATGCCTTGCTTTGATATACTATACATTGAAATGTATATAATCTAGCGCATAGAACATTAACCTTCAATAATGAACATTTCTGAAGCTAAACATCTAAAGAATTAAATGCTTTCAAGTTCCATTTCTTCTCCATCTATATCATAGTCTTTATATGCAGAAGTTTTGACAATCACAATATCACAATCTAAATCTATATAGATTCCTTGCCCATATACACCCAAAGCTAAAAAATCATTTAATCTTAAAGTTAAAATTGCAAGTATCGTCATTACTTCCAATCTTTGTATCCCTAGTAAGTAATATATCTGGTTGATGCCTATCAAAGTATATGCCATCACCCATACAAAAAGCATCAGCAAGTTCAGGATGACCTACTTCAATTATCAGTTCTACTAGTCTACATCTTGTAATTGAATATTCAAATTCATCTTCACTCGCTTTCTTCATCACCCAGTCTGCATTAGGGAATTGTTCTACTATACCACAGAATTTTTCCCTACGCGCATCAGGAGTCATCGCCATAATTTGATCCTTTGATATTTTCGGTATTAATGAATAGAGTTGCATTACTGCTGATTCAATAATTACTTCTCTAATAATTTGCTCTGCTTCTTCAGAGGTAAGCATATTAAGCAATTCCCTATATAAAAGAATGGCTTCCCCAATTAAAGCACGAGAATCTTTGTCTTTCTGATCAATAGGCTCTGCTAGTCCCTTCCAAGGTTCTCCTAACTTCTGTCTTTTGGATAACCCTGGTAATACTTTGATTAGCTTACCCCAACCTAATTTCTTTCTAAGCACTTTTATAGCGGCCTTCTTAATTCTTAGATTCATTAACAATTTCATACTATCACCTTTAATCGCTATTTACTATATCTTTAGACTCGTTGTAGAACTTCTTTCTATAGATTATTGCTAGGTATATTGCAAGTCCGGCAATAGCTATCCAAGTCTCTATGGCATAAAGTCTTCGAGAAACCATAAGCTCATAGGAAATGGTTGCAGATGCACCCCAAAGTGGCCCAACAGTGCCTCCGGGTGGAATAAGTTTGAAAAAAATCTGATAAAATCCATAAAAGATTTCAAACAGAAAATTAATAATAATTATCCAGTGTAATACCATCCAAGTAGCTTTCTTTTGAAATAAATTCTTCATAATAAATCCTCCATAATAATATTTTAATGCCAATATTTCATTGAACATTTATTCAATACTACACTATTTTGATTGATTTGTCAATAGTAAGTAATTTATAAGCTTTTAGTCAATATAAGTCAAAATAGTAGATAATTATTATTCAGTAACAGTTGAATTATTATATCTTAATATCAAATGTAATCAAACTGAATTAGTTT
>CAZKXV010000015.1:0-15572 GCA_964556835.1 uncultured Clostridia bacterium | reverse complement strand
GGAGATTAGAATAATAAATAAATTTATATTAATAAAAAAGAAAGGGTTGAAAAAAATTAGTGAGATGTTTTTTAATAATAGAATATTAGCATTGATTATTCTTGCTATATTTGAGTTTTTGCTATGTTCGTTAAGTGTAAATATTAGTGATAGTTTTTTTTCTATATCATCGTTATTGTTATTTGTAACAATTATTGCTTTGGTGGTGGAAATCCTATTGTTTATAATTGTGTTTCTGGTTTACGGTTTAGGAAGGGATAAAACTAAAAGAATAGTAGAATTTATTAGAGCAACAAAAGGGTGTACGATAAAGGATATAATACATGAGGTGGGCTTATCTAAAAGAAAAGTTATTATCTTGCTGAATATTTTAATATATAGTAAAATGTTACGAAATGATTATTATTTGCAGAAGAAAGGTAAAAAGCTAAATTCAAAAAAAAATCCTATCAAAATTTTTCATGAGGAAGATACTAGAATAAGTGTCGATAATAATACGGCTAAAATAAAAGAAAAAGATGTTAGTTGTGATTGTAACAAAGAGCCGGACAAGGATATATGTATTAATAGTATTGTTTCCGAAATACCAATAATCCACCAAAGGCAAGGGGTATTGTCTTCATACGCAAATCAACAGATAAATATAAAACTTAACAAAGGAATAAAGCCTTGCCCAAGTGGGGTAAATGGCGTGAAAATCGAGAGGTATCGTATGCCATTTAGTTTAGAGGAAATGGTAGGAGAATTAAATAGGTTGGGCTACAGTATTCATATTAGTGAATTAGACGGCTTCTATTCTCTATCAGAAAGGAAAGAATACTACAAGAATGGTAATGTGAAAGCTAGAATAGCTAGAATAGTTGCAATAGGATATCCTTATAATGAAACAGTAAGGAAAAAGCAAGAGTATTTATATGAGGGAGCAAAAGCTATAGCTATAAAGTATATTAAGCTAAGGATTATAAATGACATTTATAAGGATTTTGTGTCCTCTGGTTATCTGGAACAGTTCCAACCAAAACCAGCAGGAAGTTATAAGACTAAGGATGAAATATTAAAAAAGTATTATAAGTCATCGAAAAGTATTGAATTTGCATATAAAAGATATAAGCGTTTTGATACTGCGACTGCCCTCAAGGCAAAAGATATAAATAAGGTTTCACTTATATCTAAGATGCTGCGAAAGCAGGTCGAAAAGTATAATAAGCAGTTGGGAAAGAAATATGATAAATTCCTGAAAGGCAGCGTGGATAAGAAACTGCTTCTGCTAAACCCACTAAGCAAAGTAGATATAGACAACAGTAAAGAACTAGAAAAGACATATAATGAGGGATTGCAAGATGTAAGGATTTTGAGACACAATGAACTGGCGGATGAATATATATCTAAGATTGAAGAAGGATGTGCTAAAGGGGATAAGGGGAGTATAGATAGCTATTTTAACTATATGATAGCGGGTAATAAGTGGGAAATAGATGAATATATCAATGAGGTTTTCTCTTTCTTTCAATTCTCTACATCCTTTCTTTCCAAAGGTATATTGAAAATCAAAGTAGATAATATCAACCCTAATTATGCACCTAAGTATAATGGTTTTACAGTAGTAAAAAAGCATTTACACGGCAATCCAAAAGCATTTCCTGTCAAGAATATTAAAGAATTTGAAAACACTGTGATTGATATGTATATGAAAGTATTAATTCTTATGCACATAGAACTAGATGTCTTGAAGACTATAAGGGTAATCAGTATTAAACTTGGTGAGGATGATTATACATATAACGTGCCTGAAAAAGAACTGAAGGATATATAAGGGGTGAAATTTGGATAAATTCATAGATAAGCAGTATTGTATAAGAGATAATGTATTAATAAAATACATTGGAGAATCTGAAGAAGCATATGTTCCTGAAGGTGTGGTATCCATAGGCAGTCTAGCTTTTGCAGATACAGAAGTAAGAACAGTTATAATGCCCTTTTCATTAAGAAGTGTCGAAAGCTTTGCATTCTATAATGCGAGAAATATTAGCAAGGTGCATTTTCAAGAAGGTATCACCAAGATAGGTGATAGTTCTTTTCGAGATTGCGAGTCGTTAGAAACCGTTAATTTCCCTGTGAGCTTATTGTTGTTAGGAGATAGTTGTTTTCAAAATACAGGTATTGTTAAGGTGGTAATTAATTCTAGTATTAGTACCCTGCCTCAATTTGCATTTGCAAATTGCAATAAACTAGAAAATGTAGTATTAGGGAAAGAGGTTATAGGTATAGGTAAAGGTGCTTTCTGTAACTGTAAGGCATTGAAGAGTACGACTTTTTCTAACAGATTTGAATACATAGGCAATTATAGCTTCGTTGGGTGTAACCGCTTAGATAGCATTGATGCCCCAGTAAAAAAAATTAGAATCAGTAAGACCTCTTATAATATTGGAATGATTGCAGATGAGAGTATTGTAAGTCCATCTAATGGCATCTTTGCTAAGTATTTATTTGATATTTATAGACAATGTGTCTTGGATGAGGTAGAATATAATTACTTAGATATATGATTATAAAAAAAGCAACCCAACTTATAAAGTAATAGAAAACAGAGCATTATTGAAGGATAAAAAATGAGTATAGATAATATAAAAACAATTTTAGTAGATTATAAGCAAAGATTTATTAACACAAGATCCAATTCAAAAGCATATTTTGTTTCCAAGTTAAGTCCAAGTCATAGTATCGACTTGGTAGATTATAATTCGAAGTATGGTCAGGATAATCAAGAGGGATTATCAGTTGATTATGTATCGGAGATGGTTTTTGAAAAGCTAGAAATTAATGCAAAGCAAGTACTTAAGTTTTTTGACAATACAAGTTCTACTGAATTGAAAAAGGGTTTCACAACTATAAAAAAAATGGTTCCTGTTTTTGCTGAGACAGACTACATCTACTTGATTTCTCTGAAGAAAAAGATGGAAGAAGCTGATAGTGATGCAGATAATGAAAATGCAGAACAAGAGAAAAAGGTATTAAAGAAAGAATTTCGAGCTGAATTGAATACAATCCTAGATAAGTGTGAGAAGAAGCTAAATAGAGAATTCAACGCAATAACAAAGCTTGTCAGAGTTGCAAAAGCTAGGCAAAAAGATTTCAGTAAAAATGATTTGTATTTAGGACACCCATTTATTGAAGGGCGATTCAATACTGGGAAGTGTTTTCGGGCGCCACTTGTATTACATAGGGTTGAAACAAACATCTCTGCCGCAAATGTTAAGATTAAACTAATTGAAGGTGAGAGTATACTGAACCCTGTTTTCTTTGCTGCAAATATTTTAGAGAATGAGTTAGAGCATCAGAAACTAGACTGGGGTATTACTGATCCCAACTATTTGCAGATTGCATTCAAAACTCTTGAGAGTTACCATGTGAATTATGAGTATGAATCTATTCCAGACAAATTCTATTCTTGCTCTAAGATCGAGTATTTAAAGGATAGATTTATTCCAACAAACAAATTCAAAGTTCTTAGTAATGTAGTCATAGGGCTATTCCCTATTTCAGACAAGAACATTCAGAATGATATTGATGAAATATGCGAGCAAAAGGATATCGCTACTGGTGAGCTTAATAATTTCTTTACTTCAGCTGATAGGGCAGAAGATATATGGGGTGATACTGAAGATATTCGTATAAAAGAAAATGATATCAAATATGTGCTTCCATGCGATTACAGCCAGAAGCAAGTTGTGAAAGAAGCAATGGACTCTAGCTTAGTAATTGAGGGTCCGCCTGGAACAGGTAAATCTCAGGTTTTAGCAAATATAGCAGCGAATTATCTGGATAAAGGTCAGCGGGTCTTGATAGTATCTCAGAAGGCTGCTGCATTAAGTGTTGTATATAATAGACTTGGTAGGATTTCTGAATCTGCTTTGTTATTGCCAGACCATATAAATAATAAGAAAGACTTTTACAGTAAAATCAAGCAAACTATTTCCTGTATAAAAAGAGTATCCAATGAAGATAACTCCGAAAATATTAATAATATAAGTAAAGATATAGAGAGATTCTTTAGTATTTTGGAAAATAGAGATGAAGTTTATAGGTCTAGATACGGTAATCTTGATTATAAAGAACTAGTTGAATTAGATGGTGTTAAGATAAAGCATGATTATTCTAAGGTGAATACCGCCAGTCTATTAGATAGTTTTGCAACAAGGGAAGAATTCGATAATCAACTCAACTCAATATACGAAGTGTATGAAAAAGTAGTCAATTCTACATTTTTAGATTTTGTGAATGCCGATGATTATAAAGAGAAATTACAGTTTTTAATAAAGTGTAAGAAGGATAGGAAAGCAATTAATCAAAGTGCATATCTTGCATTTAGCAATAATAAATATAGTGTTCTAGCAAACTATTCAAAGGTATGTACTAAGGCAAACCATACTTACGATTATAATGAGTTATTATTGATTATGGATAGCTATATACAAGAAGACTCAATCAAGAAATTTGCTTTGCATAAAGTTGAGATAGATAAGCCTGCTTACAAGAATATAAGTCTGACAGATGAAATTAAGTTCTTGATAGAAAAGTGGGGAATGCTAAAAGGCAAGAATAAGATAAAATATATCAAGCAATTGTCTAACAGTAATTTCAAAAAAAAGTTTAGTCTATCTAAAAAGTGTTTAGATAATCAAGAGAAAATCTTATATGATAATATAGATAATAGTTATATTGATTTACACCCTTACAATATTATAGATTTTACTGATATGGAAGAGAGGGAGTGCTTGGCTGAAGCTGTGTATGTATCTAATACAACTGACAAAGATCAGATAATATATAACTTGGAACAGAGCGGTTGTATAAGCCTTGATATCCAGGAAAGAAAGGAGGATTATGAACATTTCTTGGAGGCACTTGAGACTGTAAATTTAGCAGATATAGATTTGTTACTGTCGTTGGACAGAAAAAAAGTTTCGTTGTTTATTGCCTTTAAGGCTGATAAAGTTGAAGATATTGGTGACTATACGAATTATCTGTATAAGCAGATGCATCAAAATAGCATTGAGAAAATAAAGCCCTATCTTGATTTCTATACAAATATTGATAAAAACTACTCCGATAATAAAACAAAAATTAATCGTAAGGTTGAGCTGTCTAAATTAGAAATATATAACAAAGCAAGAAACCAAATAAGAGAGAAGGCTATCTCTTTTCCAGAGGTGAAAGCTTCAGTAGTCGAATTGGATAGAATAAGTACTTTAAAAAGGCAAAAATCAATTAGTTTAATTATTAAGCAACATATAGATTCGCTAATGGCGCTATTCCCTATTATGCTAATGTCACCTGGAACGGTATCGGCTTGCTTACCTAATATAAAAGGACTTTTTGATGTTGTTATTTTCGATGAAGCAAGTCAGATGTTTATAGAGAATGCAATCCCTTCAATTTTCAGGGGAAGTCGACTTATTATTGCCGGAGACTCTAAGCAATTGAAACCATCGTCAGTATTCTCTCAAAGATTTGTCGATGATGAGGTTGAGGAAGAATCCTATGAGGTACAGGCTGCTTTAGAAGAAGAGAGTTTGCTAGATTTTGGTAAGAATAAGTATAAGTCAAGATACTTGAGGTATCATTATAGGTCTCAATATAAGGAATTGATAGAGTTCTCAAATAAAGCATTTTATGAAAACAAGTTAGTTTTTGCGAATGCCAATGTCGCAATACAGAAGAAAAATCTATTTCCGATTGAGCATGTAAGGGTTGAGGGTGAATGGGTTGATAATAGTAATATTCAAGAAGCAGAAAAAGTATTAGAAAAGGTCTTGAATATTCTAGAAACCAGAACAGATAATGAAACGATAGGCATCATTACCTTCAATATAAATCAGAAAAAACTAATAGAAACCATTCTTGAAGATAGTGCTATGAGTAATCCTGAATTGCTAAAAGAGATGAATAGAGTTAATGCTGAAGATGGTTCAGACGAATCGCTATTTGTGAAGAATATCGAAAATGTGCAGGGAGATGAGAGAGATACTATTATATTTAGTGTTGCATATTCAAAGAATACAAGGGGAAGATTTGTAAATAGTTTTGGATCTCTTTCCCAGCCTGGTGGAGAGAACAGATTAAATGTGGCAATAACTAGGGCTAAGAAAAAGATATATGTTGTAAAATCAATCGATGCTTCAATAATGAGTGTGAATGATAATAATAGAGGCCCATTCTTGTTTAAGAAGTATTTGCAATTCGTAGAGCTTTTATCACAAGAAATGGATACGACGGAACTATTGAATCAGGTATGTGATATACAGGAGCCGACAAAGGAATTAAAAGGTTTTGATTCTCCATTTGAGGTAGAGGTATTCGATGATTTGAAGAAAGTACTTAATCCGAGATATGAATTAAGGAATCAAGTCAAAGTCGGTAGTTTTAGAATAGACTTAGCCATATATGATACAGAAGAAGATAAGTTCGTTTTAGGTATAGAATGCGATGGTGCTCAATACCACAGCAGTAAAGATGCAGTAGAGAGAGATTTCTATAGGCAAGAGTATTTAGAAGGTAGAGGCTGGGTGATAGAAAGGATTTGGAGTACTAATTGGTGGGCTGATAGAAAACGAGTGGTGGATAGAATAGCAACTAAGTATTCTGACTATTGTTCTAGTTAATTTATTCCTTAACTTGAATTCGGTGTATGCAAACATAAATATAGTGTCCGCAACACAAAAGTTACTTTAAGCACACTATTCCCTTAATTTTCATGGGCAGGGTGGTAAATAGGGTGGTAAAAGTGTTTTTTAGGGTAGTTTTAGGGTTAGTATTATTGTTTTGTTAAAGCACTATATAAAGAAAAATAGAGAATGTATAATTCGCTGTATGCCCCATGTATAAAAGGACACAAAAGAAAAGACTATCTAAATGATAGTCTTTTTTGGCGGAGAAACAGGGATTTGAACCCTGGCTAGGCTATAAACCTACTACTCCCTTAGCAGGGGAGCCCCTTCAGCCACTTGGGTATTTCTCCAAACGCTAAATAATAATATCATATGTTATGCTATTTGTCAAAGTGTTAATCAATTAATTTATTTAATTTATTGTTTTTTTAACCACATAATTTCCCATAAAGGCGCAGTATCCTTATTAGGTAATGTCTATTATGCAATTTATTTGTTACTATTGGGATTTTGCATTATTTTTTCCTATATTCTGGGTGGTGGAATTGCTTAATATTCTAGGGAAAAAGCGAATTGTTCTTGTTGTCATTAAAATAGGTGATTATTCATCACTTATAAGTTAGGCTTATAGGGTGTATAAGAATTTAATTATCTTTATTGCAATAATTTTAGGTATTTAATGTCGTATAACTTGACACTATTTTTCGGGCTGTGTATAATTGTTAGCAAATGATAGTAAATATTTTTTCATGCTATTATTAATTATTTGAGGACAAAGGTGTTCTTAATATGCTTTATGGTAACTTATGTCCTGTTTCTATTATTATTAACCATAAAAATGCATATCATATGTTAGTATAGGAGGATAATAATGAGTTATACTAAAAATCAAATTCTGGAATTAGCTAAGAAAGAGGACGTTAAGTTTATACGTCTTCAGTTCACTGATGTGCTTGGACAACTTAAAAATGTTGCCATCACATTTACACAATTAGCAAAAGCCCTTGACAACGAATGTATGTTCGATGGTTCTTCCATTGAAGGTTTCGTGCGTATTGAGGAATCGGATATGTATCTGTATCCTGATTATAATACTTTCCTAATTTTCCCATGGCGCCCACAAGAGGGTAAAGTTGCTAGACTTATTTGTGATGTGTATACTAGCGAAAAGAAGCCATTTATTGGAGACCCTAGAGGAGTTCTTAAAAGAGTACTTGCGAAAGCGAAAGATATGGGTTATACGGTTAATGTAGGACCTGAAATGGAGTTTTTCTTATATAATTTAGATGAAAAAGGTGCTCCAACGCTAGAGTCTAACGATCAAGGCGGATATTTTGATATGGCTCCAGTTGATTTAGGTAGTGATTGCAGAAGAGATATAGCAATGAATATAGAACAAATGGGGTTCGAAGTGGAAGCATCTCATCACGAAGTTGCTCATGCACAACATGAAATAGATTTCAAATATAGCGAAGCATTAGATGGTGCTGACAAAATTGTTACTTTCAAACATGCAGCTAAATCAATTGCTACTCGCCATGGATTATTTGCATCGTTCTTGCCAAAACCTAAGTATGGTATCAATGGTTCGGGTATGCACGTTAATATGTCACTATGCAAAAATGGTGTTAATGTTTTCTATGATCCAAACACCAAAGACCAACTATCTGAAATTTGTCATCAATTTATAGCTGGCGGCATTAAATATGTAAGAGATGTTGTTATGCTTACTAATCCTCTTGTAAATTCTTATAGAAGATTAGTTCCCGGTTACGAAGCCCCAGTATATGTTGCTTGGTCTGGTCGCAATAGAAGTCCATTAATCAGAGTCCCTGCTTCACGTGGCGCAGGTACTAGAATAGAGTTTAGAAACCCTGATCCAGCCTGTAACCCTTATCTAGCATTAGCAGCGCTGATTTCAACTGGTTTGAAAGGTATTGAAGAAGGACTAACTCCTCCAGCAAGCACTGATACTAATATTTTCTCACTTACAGCTGATGAAAGAGAGGCTTTGGGAATTATGAGTTTGCCTGCAAGCTTAAGCGAAGCATTAGATATATTTAAGAAAAGCACATTTGTAAAAGAATTCTTAGGCGATCATATTTGTAGCAAATTGATTGAAGCTAAGACTATGGAATGTCAAGAATATAGAGCTAATGTTACTTCTTGGGAAATTAAGAAGTATTTAAGAATTACCTAATTCTAGGTAACGAGCCTCAATATTGATGGCGATGACAAACATTATAATAGCACTTAATAACAAGATTGCTTGCAAAGGATTAATGCAAGCTCTTGTTAGTGTACGAAATTTAGGAGTATTAACAACGACTTCGGGCGGTAATGAAACTATATGCAGGGTAAGGCAATTAGGCGGTAGTGGCGTTATTATATGTAGTATACAAATGGAAGATATGCATTTTTCGAAGTTGTTAAACGCAGTCCCAACAAGCTACAAATTGTTAGTATTGCAGAAACAGCGAGCTAGTTTCTCTATTAATAATGAGAGAGTTGCAGTTCTTGCAATTCCACTTAACAAAAGCAGTCTTATAGCTACAATTGAGACTTTGGCTCTGAGTAAGGTAATAAAAGAAGAATTGATTGCCCCGAAAGATACTTTGAATAAAGCTAAGTTTATACTAATGCGTAGAAATCTAATGACTGAACCTCAGGCACACAGATTTATTCAAAAGAAAAGTATGGATATTCGTTCGGATATATATCAAGTAGCTAATTCAATTATTAATATAAATGAAAGATTATAGAAAAATCTATAAGGAGATACATATGAGAGAAGGCGAAGTTCGAATTTCATCGGGCTGTGCGATAACAGGTATCATTGATAAGAAAGGCATCCGATTTGATGGTAGTGATATTGTTAAGTCTATTGCATTGATGCACGATAGAAGTAATGGTTTGGGAGGAGGATTTGCTGCTTATGGGATTTACCCTGAGTATCCAGATTTCTATGCCCTACACATATTCTATGAAACTGATAAGGCGAAGCTCAAAGCTGAAGAATTTATCGATGAACATTTCGTAACCGAAAACTGTGGAAGAATTCCTACCAGAAAGAATGCGGGTATTGTTGAAGCCCCACAAATTTGGAGATATTTTGTCAAGCCGAACGTAGCAAAAATTTTACTTAGCGGGCATTCTGAAGATGAATATGTTGTAAAATGTGTTATAAATATCAATTCGCAGGATTCAGGAGTATATGTATTTTCATCGGGTAAGAATATGGGAGCATTCAAGGCTCTAGGTTATCCTGAAGAAGTAGGCGATTATTATATGCTGGAGAGGTACAATGCATATAGTTGGACCGCTCATGGTCGGTTTCCTACAAATACACCAGGCTGGTGGGGTGGAGCACATCCCTTCACCATGCTTGATTGGTCGGTTGTACATAATGGTGAAATATCATCTTATGGCGCTAATAAACGTTTTATCGAAATGTTTGGATATAACTGTTCTTTGCAAACCGATACAGAAGTAATGACCTATCTATTTGATTATTTAGTCAGGAAACAAGGTTTGAGCCTTAAGAATGCTGCTCATATTATTGCTGCCCCTATGTGGGGCAAGATTTCTAAAATGGAACAACTGGATAAGGAATACTACACAGCGTTAAGAATAGCGTATTCTTCCGCATTAGTATGTGGACCGTTTTCTATTTTGTTAGGATTTACTGGAGGGATGCTTGCGCTTAATGATAGAAGTAAGTTAAGACCCCTTATTGCTGCAGAAACTGCTGAGAAAGTATATTTTTCTAGTGAGGAAGCTGCTATTAGGATTATATGCGATAATCCAGATAGGGTATGGGCTGTTGATGGTGGCAAACCAATTATTATCAAAGTGGAGGGCGAGGTATGATAAATTACACTCCACCTGAATTTAAGGTAATTAGAGATAAAGAAAGATGTATAGACTGTGGCGCTTGTTTGAGACAATGTTCTTATGAAACTCATTTTCGTGATGCGGTTACAAATGAGCTTAGAGTTCACGATGAAAATTGTGTAAATTGCCAAAGATGTGTGTGCTTATGTCCAACTAATGCTCTTTCTATTATGCCTTTCCCTAATTCGTATAGGGTAAATGCGAACTGGAATGAGAAAGCAATTAATGATATAGGAGTACAAGCAGGTTCGGGAAAAGTCTTGCTAGGCGCTATGGGCAATCCTTTACCACATAAGAACTATTGGGACCATATCCTTATCAATGCAAGTCAAGTAACAAACCCTTCTATTGACCCGCTTCGTGAGCCAATGGAAACAAAGGTATTCTTGGGTAGCAAGCCTGATCACTTAGTTATTAAGGATAAAAAGGTTATTACAAAAATACCCCCCAATGTTAAAATTAATTTGCCAGTAATATTTTCTGCTATGAGTTTTGGCTCAATTTCGCTTAATGCACAATTGTCTATAGCTAGGGCTGCAAGACGTTCAAATACATTATTTAATACTGGAGAGGGCGGGCTTCACGAGGCATTATATGATTATGCAGATAATGCCATTGTTCAGATTGCATCAGGGCGTTTCGGAGTTAATAAGGAATTCTTGAATCGTGGCAAAATTGTAGAAATCAAAATTGGTCAGGGAGCAAAACCTGGTATAGGTGGCCACCTACCCGGTGAGAAAGTTAATGAAGAAGTAAGCAAAACCAGAATGGTACCATTGAATTCTGATGCTATTTCTCCAGCACCTCATCATGATATATATTCAATTGAAGATTTAAGACAGTTGATATATGCTATTAAGGAAGTGACTGATTACAAAAAGCCAGTTTCTGTGAAAATAGCTTGTGTGCATAACGCAGTCTCTATTGCGAGCGGAGCAGCTAGAGCGGGAGCGGATATTATAGTCTTAGATGGATACAAAGGCGGTACGGGTGCAACTCCTCAAAGAGTTCGTGACCATGTTGGTATGCCTGTAGAACTAGCACTTGCGGCAGTTGACCAAAGGCTTAGAGATGAGGGATTACGACATAAAGTAACTTTAATAATAGCGGGTTCAGTAAGAAATAGCGCAGAGGTTATCAAAGCGCTTGCACTTGGTGCCGATGCTGTATATATTGCCTCGTCTGCGCTTATTGCAATGGGTTGTCATATGTGTGCGAAATGCTATACGGGTAATTGTAATTGGGGAATTGCAACCCAAAGACCCGACCTTACCAAAAGACTTAATCCCGACATTATGGAAGAGAGATTAGTCAATCTTCTTAATGCTTGGAAGCATGAGATAAGAGATATTATAGGCGGTATGGGAATAAATGCAATAGAGTGCCTAAGAGGAAATAGATTAATGCTAAGAGGTATTGATTTGAGCGATACAGAATTGAAAATTCTAGGAATTGCACACGCAGGAGAATAAGCAATGAAGAAAGTAGTAGTAAATGAAAAACTGTGTCTGAATTGTAAGCTCTGTGAAGTGTATTGCAAGACACATAATAGTATTAGTAAGGATATAGTAACTGCTTACAAATATGAGATAGTAGTTCCTGTATCTGCTATTTACGTAGAGGGTGATGAAACATTGTCAATGCCTATTTCTTGTAGACATTGTGATGACCCAGCATGTGTGAAAGCTTGTATTAGCGGGGCAATGGAAAAGCAAGAAGATGGAAGAGTTCTAAATGATAAAGATAGATGTATCGGCTGTATGACCTGTCTTGCCAGTTGTCCATATGGTGCAATAAGAGTTAATGAATATGCAATTAAGTGTGACCTTTGTCAAGGTGAAGATGAGCCACAATGCGTTAAGAATTGCCCTAATGGCGCTCTTAGATATGTGGAGGTGGGCTAATGAATTACGTAATTATTGGGAATAGTGCGGCGGGACTTAGTGCAGCTAACGAGATTCGTAAAAATGATAAAATTTCTAGGATTACTATTCTAAGCGCAGAGAAATATTATGCGTATGGTCGTCCAATGATTTCTTATTATTTGAAGGGTAAGATTTCTCTTGATAAAGTATTTCTCAAAGGTAAGGATTTTTATAAGAAACAGAAAATAGATATAGTGTTCGATAAGGCAATTTCTATTGACAAAACTTCCAAAGAAGTGAATACGGTATCTGGTAATAGTATCCCTTATGATAAGTTAATTATAGCTACTGGTTCTGAACCCTTTATTCCACCTATGGATGGGCTAGATAAGCAAGAGAATATATATACGTTTTTTGATTTGGACAGTGCAATTCGGTTGAAAGAGACAGTGACATCGACTTCTAAGGTTGTGGTGTTAGGCGGAGGCTTAATCGCTCTAAAGGCGGTTGAAGGGCTTAGAGGTATTACAAGCAATATATCTGTTGTAGAGCTTGCAGACAGGATACTTCCTACTATCCTTGATAATAAGACTTCGGAGAAAGTTAAGGCACATATTGAGAAGAAAGACATCAAGTTCTACTTAGGCAATACAATAATTAAGATTGTGGGCAATAAGAAAGTAGATAAAGTCATATTGAAAGATGGCACAGAGCTTGAAGCAAATATTCTAGTTGTTGCAGTTGGTGTAAGACCGGAAACTGGGCTTGCTCGTGAAATCGGTATTAAATGCAATAGAGGGATTAGCATTAATGCTAAATGCGAAACAAATGTGAATGATATTTATGCGGTTGGTGATGTAACGGAAATATATGATTACATCGATGAGAAAGAAAAAATTATAGCATTGTGGCCGCACGCAGTCGAAGCGGGTAGGGTCGCAGGCGCAAATGCCAGCGGAAAGGAGGCTGTGCTTGATCGCTCATTTCCTTATAATGCAATAGACTTCTTCGGCTTAAGAATGATTACAGCAGGAATTATTACCCCTACAAAAGAATATTCAGTTAAAGTTATAGAAGATGAAACAGGCTTCAGCTCCTTTGTTATCAAAGACGATGAGTTGAAAGGCTATATCTTGTTAGGGAATGTGGATAGAGCAGGGCTTTTCACAGATATTATTCGTAACGGTTATAAATTATCAAGCCTTGATGGTGTATTAGAGAAAAGAACATTTTTAAGCTATAACGAAACGTTAAGAAGAGCGAAGTATGAGGGTAAGGTATAGATTATGAATATTGCAGTATATACAACAAATTATAAAGAGCTTAATCAGATGATAAGAGAATACCTTGTGGAGAAAAATAATATAACGCTAACCCACGTATATGGACAAAGATACATAGGTGTAGGCATAGAAAAAGGCAAGAAAATAACTATTTCAGGAACACCGGGTAATGACTTGGGTATGTTTATCTCAGGTGGAGAGATTGAAGTTTTCGGCAACGGTCAGGATGCAGTTGGTAATACTATGAGCGGCGGCAGTATTATCATTCATGGCAGAGTTAGCGATGCACTAGGTTATTCTATGCGTGATGGCAAGATATTTATCAAGGAAGATTGCGGTTATAGGGCAGGTATTCATATGAAAGAGTATCAAGAAGAGTGCCCTATTATAGTTATTGGAGGAAGAACAGGTTCTTATCTTGGTGAATATATGGCTGGTGGCAAAATAATTGTTCTTAATCTTTATAGTGACAAAAAACCTACTGGAGATTATTTAGCTACGGGCATGCATGGTGGAGAGATTTATTTACGTGGAAAATTCGATATAAATTCTTTATCAAAAAATGTTAAATATAGTTTGTGTAAAGCTGAAGATATTGCTCTAATTAGTGCATACATAAGAGATTTTGCGAAAGTGTTCGGAATTGATGAGGAAACTATCTTAAAAGAGGATTTTACAAAGATTATTCCTATCAGTAACAGGCCATTTAAGGATGTTTATACAAGTAAATAATATGTTTGGAGAAGTTTTATGAAAGAGAATAATATAACAAAATACATTTTTGTGACAGGTGGCGTGGTTTCAGGATTAGGGAAAGGAATAACAGCCGCTTCTTTAGGAAGACTTCTGAAATCTAGAGGTCTTAAAGTTGTCGCTCAGAAATTTGACCCTTATATAAACGTAGACCCGGGTACTATGAGTCCCTTGCAACATGGCGAAGTATTTGTAACAGATGATGGTTCGGAAACAGATTTGGATCTTGGACATTATGAGAGGTTTATAGATGAAAGTGCTAATCAATACTCTTCAGTAACTACTGGCAAAGTTTATACTAATGTACTGTCTAATGAGCGCAAAGGAATTTATTTGGGTAAGACTATTCAAGTTATTCCACACGTTACCGATGAAATAAAAAGATGTATGCACCGTGTGGCAGAGACAGCTAATGCGGACATAGTAATTTCCGAGATAGGTGGAACCGTAGGTGATATTGAGTCCTTACCTTATCTAGAGAGTATGCGACAAATTAGGCGTGAGGTAGGTGAAGAGAACGTATTATATATTCATGTTACTCTAGTTCCTTATCTCAAATTTAGTGGTGAGCACAAGTCTAAGCCTACTCAACATAGTGTAAAAGAACTTCTGTCAGTGGGTATCCAACCTGATATGATTATTTGTAGAGCTGATGAGCCTATAGATAGAGAAATTCTTGACAAGATTTCCATGTTTTGTAGTGTTCCAAAAGATTGTGTTATAGAGAATTTGACATTGCCTATTCTATATCAAGCGCCTTTGATGTTAGAGGAATCTAATTTCAGTGCAATAGTATGTAGAGAGCTTAGTATAAATAATCCACAAGAGCTAGTGATGACTGAATGGCTTGAGATGATGGATAGAGTGAATAGCATTTCGGGAAGTGTAACCATTGCTTTGGTGGGTAAGTATGTATCATTACATGATGCTTATATTTCAGTCAATGAAGCTCTTAAGCATGGTGGTTATGAAAATGGTGTTGATGTGAATATTCAATGGGTAGACAGTGAGCTTATCAATGACAATAACGCTGAGAAGTTATTATCACATGTTCACGGTATAATAGTACCGGGTGGCTTCGGCAACCGTGGTACAGAGGGTATGGTATG